>DAIMHT010000259.1:0-1264 GCA_036723155.1 Actinomycetota bacterium | reverse complement strand
GCGTACCCCGGGTCCGGGGCCGACAACGACAGCGTAGCGGCCCCCGCGCGCGATCCTCGCCGCGAGGCGGTTTTGACCGGTCTGCGGCCCGATGAGCGATTCGCATCCCCCGCCGGCTGCGCCCTGGCGCTCTACCGCTCGACGGCACCCGTGTTCAGGTCGTACACGGTTTCGTTCCCATCGGCGAACGTGACCGTGACGTCTTCACCCTCGACCCGCACGCCGGTCGGCGTCCCCGACGACATCAGGAGCCACTGGACCAGGCGGCTGCTCGAGGCGTCATACAGGGCGACACCACCGTGTGACATCTTCGCGACGTTCACGGCCGGTTCTCGCCCGTTCCGGTTCCGCGATCCCGGGGGGCAGGCACCGATGAGACGCTCAACCCGCTGAATCCCGGCAGCCTCGCGTCGACCCAGAAGATCATGAGGGCCAGCACGCCCCCGAACCCCGTCACCAACGCGGACCATGCGTCCGCGGTCATGAAGGGCCCGGTTCCGGCGAGCATGGAGGCGACCAGGCGCCCCGCTCGATCTGATTCGTTGACGGCACAACGGCTCCTCTGACCTCGGCGAACGTCTCACCGACGCGGAGTCCTCGAACGGGACTCACGTGGCGGAGGCCAAAGGTCGGCTCAGTTGCCACCTAGGTCGGCTGGTTCAGCGACCGTCCACTCATCACGGTACTCCCAACCGCTGACGCGACCGGTCGGCTCGGTCGCCGAGCCCGGTCGCGCAATCAGTGCGTCCCGGACGATTCTCGGCGGACCCGACGCCGGCCTAGCCGCCGGTTCGCCGCTTGAGCAGGACCGCAACCGCGCCGGCGTCGAGGACCGTCATGGAGACCGCCTCCCAGCCCTGGCTGCCGACCTCGTCGAGGGCCTGCGACGCCGGCGAGCTCGTCGGACGACGCGTCGGAGCCTCGAACGCCGGCAACGAGATGATCATGTATTCCCAGGTCGTCATGGGCTTCAGTCTGACCCGCGCGCCACGCCCGGCTCAGCGTTGACGGCGACCATCGAGCGCGCGATGCGCCTGCCTGGCGCGAACCGGGCTTACAGGTACGGGGCCGGATCGACCGTGTTGCCGTTGATGCGAACCTCGAAGTGCAGGTGGGGACCGGTCGAGAACCCGGTGCTGCCGATGTAGCCGATGACGTCGCCGGCGTTGACGTGCTGGCCTGCGCTCACCACGATCGAGGACTGATGGCCGTACAGGGTCGCCATGCCGCCACCGTGGTCGATGACGGTGGCGTTGCCGTAGCC
>DAIMHT010000258.1:1408-3002 GCA_036723155.1 Actinomycetota bacterium | reverse complement strand
CGATGGCCTCCGCGGCGCGACCCACCCACTCGCCGGAACGCTCATGGGCCAGCGGCCGGGTCGCCCACAGCCCCGCGATTCGCAGCACCGCGACCGCCTGGGGCGCTTCGAGGTCGCGGCCACCGCTGGGCCACACGTACGCGTTGACCGTGACCCGTTGCACGAACCGGGGATCGACCGGTACGTCCGCGGCGCGGAGCCGGTTGACGACGAACGAGGCCAGCGCGTGGAGCTCTCGAGTGCCGAGGGTGACCGACGACGTGAGCGGCGGCAGCGCGGCGAGGAGGGCCTTCACCGAGAACGACATCTTGGAGCCGAGGCTCACCGCCCGGCTCGAGAGCCGCTTGGCGACGCCGGTCAAGGCCGGGGCCACGAAGGTCGGGATGCTGAGCGACGACTGGCCTTCGACCGCGGCTCGCACGTCCTCCGGCGAGTGAACCTCCAGGGGCTCGGCGACGGCACGAGTCACGACGCGGTCGAGCGCCTGCTCGACCGCACCCTGGATCGCGGGGCCGACGGCCGTGAGGTCGAGGGGGGCGGCCATCACCGCGACCGCGGGAACGCCGGGGCGACGGATTCGGGGAGAACGGGGAGCGGGCTGATGACCCGACCTTAGGGGCGGCGGCGTGGTGGTGGCCGCCGCCGGTTCACGGCGTCCGTGTCCTCCGGATCTCGATCGGAGGACGGTCCGGGGCTCCGGTCGCGTCGGTCAGATTCGACGGCCGGTGTCCTGCCAGTAGGCGTCGCGCAGCACCCGCTTGTAGAGCTTGCCGGTCGGGTGACGGGGCAACGCGGTCTCGAAGTCGATGCTGCGCGGCACCTTGTAGCCCGCGAGGTTGGCGCGGCAATGGTCGAGGAGCTCCGACGCGAGCGCCGGTGACGCGTCGTGTCCCGGTTCGAGCTCGACCGCGGCCTTGACTTCCTCGCCGAACTCGTCGTTGGGGATCCCGAACACCGCGGCGTCACGCACCGCAGGGTGGACCTGGAGGACCCCTTCGATCTCGGCCGGGTAGATGTTCACCCCGCCCGAGATGATGAGGTCAATCCGCCGGTCGGACAGATGCAGGTACCCGTCGGTGTCGAGGTAGCCGACGTCACCGAGGGTGAAGACACCCGGCTCCTGATGCGCAGCGGCGGTCTTGGCCTCGTCGCGGTGGTACTCGAAGTCCATCCCGAGGAGGTTGCGGACGTACAGGGTGCCTTCCTCGCCGACGGCGCACGGGGTGCCGTCGTCGTGGAGCACGAGGACCTGCACCGTCGGCCAGGGCTTCCCGACGCTGGTCGGGTGGGCGAGCCAGTCGGGGGAGTCGATCGTCGAGAGCATGGCCCCTTCGGTGCCGCCGTAGTACTCGACGAGCTTCGGGCCCCACCAGTCGATCATGCGCCGCTTCACGTCGGGCGGGCACGGCGCGGCGCCGTGGTAGACGATCCGGAGGCTCTCGCCGGAGAACTGGGCGCGGGTGGCGTCGGGGAGGCGCAGCAGTCGGGTCAGCTGGGTCGGGACGAGATGGACGTTCGTGACGTGGTGACGGTCGATCAGCTCCAACGTCTCGGCCGCGTCGAACTGGTGGCGCATCACGACGGCACCACCGGC
>DAIMHT010000258.1:0-1308 GCA_036723155.1 Actinomycetota bacterium | reverse complement strand
TCGAGTCGCTCCACCGCGTCGCGGGCGACGGCGGCGAAGTCAGGGTCGACGAGCAGCGCCTGCGCCTCGGCGTCGGCGAGGACGTAGGCGATCTCGTCGGCGATCCAATGCCAGTTCAGCGGCACGACGACGATGCCGGCATGCATGGTCGCGGCGAGGACCTCGAACAGCTCGACCCGGTTGCCGCACAGCACGCCGACGGTGTCACCGACGCCGAGCCCGGCCGCCCGGAGCGCAGCGATGAGCTGATTGACGTGGTCGTTGAACTCGCGCCAGGTCACGGTCTGTCGCTCGTCGATGAGCGCGGCCTGCTCCGGCTTTCGGGCGGCCATGGGCGCGAAGTTCTCGGCCATGGCGGGCAGCCTCGCGCGGGCCACGGGGACCCGCACCTACGGGCCGAGGGCCGGTGGGGCTACCGGGAGTGAGCGGTCTCGACCCGGTCGCGCCCCGCCCGCTTCGCCGCGTACAGCGCCTCGTCGGCCGCGCCCAACAGCGCCGGCCCGTCGCTCGCGTCGTCGGGCATGGTCGCGGCGCCGGCGCTCAACGCCACCGAGATCGGACCCTGCACCGCCCGGCTGGCGGCGGCCCGCAGCCGCTCCGCGACCCGGGGGGCATCCACGGCGTCGCACCCGGGGAGCAGCACGACGAACTCGTCACCGCCGTACCGGGCAGCGAGGTCGAACGCCTTGGTGTTCGCGGCGAGCGCCTGGCCGACGTCGCGCAGGACCGCGTCGCCGGATGGATGCCCGAACTCGTCGTTGATCGCCTTGAAGTGGTCGACGTCGAGGAGGACGAGGCTGAGGGGCGCTCCGGTCCGGTCGTGACGACCGACCTCCATCGGGAACTGCGCTTGGAACAGGCGACGGTTGGCGAGGCCGGTCACCTCGTCGCGGGTGGCGAGCCGCTCGACCTCGTCGAGGAGGTGGGCGTTGCGCAGGGCCAGCGCGGTGTGGGCGACGGACTGCAGCAGCGACGAGACGGTCAGGGCGGGGATCCGGGCCCGGGGCCCGTGTCCCCATTCCGCCGCCACCAAGCCGACGGGGTCGTCGTCGCCGGTGAGCGGGGCGACCACGATGTTGTGCGCGCCGGGGAGCTGGGCCGCGAGCAGCCCGTCGTCGAGGGAGCGGACCAGCCGGGGCTGGCCGTCGTCGAGGACCGCGTTCGCGACTCGCCCGAGGGGCCCGGCGTCCTCGCCGGGGGACTCGGGGTCACCCCAGGTGACCCATGACCCGTCGACCCGGACCATGACCACGACGCGAGCGAACCGCAGTCGGGTGCGGAGGTGCGCGACGAGGACGCCGACCACCT
>DAIMHT010000257.1:0-3008 GCA_036723155.1 Actinomycetota bacterium | reverse complement strand
CGTTCCCGAAGCCACTCGTCGCCGCCGTCAACGGCGTCGCCGTCGGCCTCGGCGTCACGATGCTCCCGTACTGCGACCTGGTGCTCGTCGCCGACGACGCCCGGCTCCGGGCCCCGTTCGCCAGCCTCGGTGTCGTCCCCGAAGCGGGCAGCAGCTTCACCCTCCCGGTCGCCATGGGCCGCCAAGCCGCGGCCCACATCCTGCTCACGGGAGCGTGGTTCGACGCCGCCACCGCGGTGGCGTCAGGGCTGGCCTGGAAGTCCGCTCCGGCGGCGCAGCTCCTCGACGAGGCGCTCACCGCCGCCCGGGCCATGGCTCGCCTCCCGATCGTGTCGCTCCGCGAGACGAAGCGGCTGATGCGGGAGGGATGGCTCGCCGGAGCCCAAGCGGCGCGGGCACGAGAAGAGGACGTCTTCGCCCGACTGACGGGCGCGCCCGCGAACCGGGAGGCCATCGCGGCCTTTCTCGAGAAGCGCGAGCCGGACTTCGTCAACCTCGGGCCCGAGTAGAGTCGCGTTCCCGCGAGCCTGGAGGAGGCGTGATGGCCTGGAAAGTCGTCGTCGATTTCGACGTCTGCGAGAGCAACGCCATCTGCATGGCGGTCGCGCCCGAGGTCTTCGAGGTGCGTGACGACGACTTCCTCTACGTGCTCCAAGAGGAGCCGCCCGACGACCTGCGACCCAAGGTCGAGCAGGCCGTCCGTCAGTGCCCCAAGCAGGCCATCTCGATCGCCGAGGACTGACCGACCGCTTCCCCCGATCCAACGAGTCTGCGTCCGTGAACGGCCAGCCGAACATCGTCGACGGGCACGGCCCGGACGCCACCAGCCCTCCCGGCCCCGAGCTGGCGCGCCTCACCAACGCGCTGCGACGCAGCACCGATCTCGTCGTCCGGCCCGGCGCGTCACCCGAACTGCTCGACGAGGCCGCGGGGCTCGTGGAGCAGGCCGCGGACCTCCTCGAGGCGACCACGCGGCCCTGGACCCCGTCGGGGCCGGCCCGGCCCCTCGCCGAGCTCGAGCCCCACAGCTACTTCCCGTTCAGCCCCATGATCGGCCTGTTCAGCCCGCTCGCCCCGCCCATCCACTGCGAACGCCACGACGACGCGGTGCGGGGGCACGGGGTGCTCGGCGCCGCCTACGAGGGACCACCGGGCTGCGTCCACGGCGGGATCATCGCCGGCATCTTCGACGAGCTGCTCGGCGTGGCCAACATCGTCGCTGGCGTCGGCGCCATGACCGGCACGCTGACCATCGTGTACCGGAGCCCGACGCCGCTCTACACCGAGCTGCGCCTCGAGGCCCGCACCCTCGGCGTCGATGGCCGCAAGGTCCGCACCGTCGGCACGCTGCACGCGGGCGACCGGCTCTGCGCCGAGGCCGAAGGTGTCTTCATCCTCGTCGATCTCGACCGCTTCGCCGCGCACACGCGCGCGCACGGGGCGGGGCCGGACGCATGACCGAACGACGAGTCGCGCTCGCGGGGCCGTTGAACTTCCGCGACGTCGGCGGCTACCCGACGAAGGACGGTCGGACCGTCCGCTGGGGACAGGTCTACCGCAGCGACTCGCTCCATCACCTCACCGACCTCGACGGAGCACGCCTCCATGAGCTCGGGCTGCGGAGCGCGTTGGACTTCCGCGCCCACGACGAGCTGGTCGAGGTCGGGATCGGGCGTCTCGGGGAGCTCGACATCCGCCACCTGCACCTGCCGACCACCGACCGGGCCCTGCACGTCATGCCCCGCGCCGACTGGACGCCACCCAGCTCCGCCGCCGAGGTGTACGTCACGATGATGGAACACGGCGCCAAGGCCTATGTCGGCGCGCTGCATGCGCTCGCCGAGGCCGACACGCTGCCCGCGGTGTTCTTCTGCATGGCGGGCAAGGACCGCACCGGTGTCTTCTCCGCGGTGCTGCTCGGGATCCTCGGGGTCAACGACGACGACATCGTCGCCGACTACGCCTTGACCGGCGACGTCATCGCCGAGATCCACGCCCGCACCCGGGCCGCCACCCCCAGCGTCGAAGACGTCTGGCGGCGGCTTCCCCCCGACATCCTCGACGCCCACAGCGCCACGATGGAAGGCCTGGTCCGCCTCGTCCGAGACCGGTGGGGCTCCTTCGAGGGGTACGCCGAGGCCATCGGGGTCGACGCCTCGGTCCCGCACCGGCTGCGCGACACGCTGCTGTCCGACGGCCCAGGCGGCTGACGACCGGCACTAGCGTCGAGTCATGACTCGTTTCGGCTTGCAGCTCCCGAACTTCACCCTCGGTGTCCCCGACGACCAGCTCTTCGACCGCGTGGTCGAGCTCGCCGTCACCGCAGAGGAGAGCGGATTCGCCTCCCTCTGGGTGATGGACCACCTCTACCAGCTCCCCGCGCTCGGGGGCGCCGACCAGCCCATGCTCGAGGCCTACACGCTCCTCGGCGGTCTCGCGGCGCGCACGAGCCGCGCCGAGCTCGGGACGATGGTCACCGGTGTCACCTACCGCAACCCGGCGTTGGTGGCGAAGATCATCACGACCCTCGACGTGATCTCGCGGGGCCGGGCGGTCCTCGGGATCGGTGCCGCCTGGCACGACATCGAGCACGTCGCCTTCGGCTTCGACTTCCCTCCGGCACGAGAGCGGCTCGACCGCCTCGAAGAAGCGGTCCAGATCTGTCGAGCCATGTTCACCGAGGACGCCCCCACCTTCGAGGGCCGCTACTACCGCATCGAAGAGGCGAGGAACCTGCCCCGCCCCCTCCGGGCCGGCGGCCCACCGATCCTGATCGGTGGCGGCGGGGAGCGGCGCACGTTGCGCCTCGTGGCCCAATACGCCGACCGGTGCAACGTGTCCGGCGACCTCGACACCGTCCGCCACAAGATCGACGTGCTGCGCGGGCACTGCGCCGACGTCGGTCGCGATCCCGCCGAGATCATGACCACGCGGCTCGGGTCGCTCTTCTTCGCCGAGTCGGCGACGCAGGCCGACGAGACCCGCTCGATGCTGGTCGGGCTCGCCGG
>DAIMHT010000256.1:0-3013 GCA_036723155.1 Actinomycetota bacterium | reverse complement strand
GCCGGGTCGCGTTGAACGTCCGCAACGCGGCGCAGAACTTGGTGCCCGGCGCGGCACGGGCTGGCACCGCGACGAAGAGCCCCGCCGTGCACGCGGCGACGATCGCGGCGGCGCCGACCGCGGCCCGCCGACCCGTTCGGCGTTGCGCCTGCATCTCCCCAGTATCGGTCGTGGCCGCAACCGGTGGCGGTCACTCCACTCCCGGAACGGGCTCCTCCGGGACGCGCGGCTCGGCCTAGGTGCCGCCGGCCGTCGTCGTGGGGACCGATGTCGGTGACGGCGAAGGCTGCGGAGTGGCGGATGGTGTCTCGGCGGCACGGCGCACCACGATCGAGGCGTGGCCATTGGTGTCGAAGAGGCGCGCCACGACCGTGACGCTGCCGGCGGGAGCGTTCGGCAAGACCGTGACGACACCCAGGCCCGAGACGGTCGCGGCGCTGGGGTTCGCCGACGACCATTCCACCCTCGTGGTCAGGTCCTCGGTCGAGCCGTCGGCGAAGCGTCCGGTGGCCCGGAGCGGGAAGGTCTCGCCCCGACGCAGGGTCAGCTGCACCGGCGTCACGTCGATCGCCTTCAAGTCCTTGACCCGCTGCTGCACCGGCAGCGAAACAGCGCCGTCGAAGCGGGCATCACCGGGGTACACCGCGATGATCGGATGGGTCCCGTCCTTGAGGTCCTTCACCTCGATCCGGGCGGTCTCGCCGACGAGCGAGCCGTGACCGATGGGTTTGGCCCCCTCGAGCAGGTCGACGTTCCCGGTCGGGGTGCCGGCTCCCGGCGCCTGGGCCTTGGCCGTGGCGGTGAAAGCGCTGGCGATGGGGCGCGACGCTGGGCAGACTCGACGGTACGCACACCCGCCAACCCGGGAGGCGCGTCATGGCGACCGACCTCACGATCGACGTCGAAGACCAGCCGAGTGAGTTGGCCCGCCTTGGCCAGGTTCTCGGGAGTGCCGGGGTGAACATCGAGGGCTTCTGTGCGGTGACGAGCGGCGGGGGCGAAGCCGAGATCCATGTGCTCGTCGAGGACGCCGCCGACGCGCTCACCGCGCTGGCTGCCGCGGGGTTGGAAGTCCGGTTCGAGCAAGAGGTTGCCGTGGTGGCGTTGGAGGACCGGCCCGGTGCGCTCGGCGACGTGACCCGCCGGCTCGGCGATTCCGGGATCAACCTCACCCTCGCCTACCTGGCGACGAACACCCGACTGGTCTTCGCGGCCGACAACCTGGACGAAGCCCGAGGGGTGCTCGACTAGTCCTCGACGACTCGGGGCCCGGCCATTGGTTTTGGCCGACGCGGCGGCTACCGGCCGGGCGTCGTGGGAGTGGCGACGGTTCCCGCCGTGTTCGTCACCGGGGCGGAGCCGTCGGGCGCCGGGCGCAACGCCCGCCAGACCCAGGCTGCGCCCGCGGCGGCGATGACCGCCGTCACGACGTATCCGACGCGGCCCCCGGCGTTGAACGCTCCCGAGCGGACGCGGTGAGCTGATGATCGGCGTTACCGGGGAGCCCGCCCGCGACGCGCAACGCACCTTGCAGCGACCCGTGCGCGGTGTCCGCGTTCGCTTCGGACAGGCCGGCGGTCGCCCCGCCGAGATGGTCTCGGTACACCGAGGACAGGATCGACCCGACCGCCGCGACGCCGACCGCGGCGCCGACGAAGCGGCTCACCATGTTCAGCGACGACCCGTCGCCGGCCTTTGCCTCCGGGAGGTTGTTCATGACGACGGTTGACGCCGGGGCGATGAGACCGGAGAGACCGATGCCGACGATCGCGGTGGCGGCGATCGTCGCGGTCACGCTCGAGTCTTGGAAGACGGCGACGCCGGCGATGCCGAGCGCGCAGATCGCCAAGCCGCCACTGACGGTCATCCGCGCCCCGAGCCGCTGCATGATCGCGGCGGACCGCATCGACGCGACGCCGAACACGGCCGCGAACGGCACCAGGAGCAGCCCCACCGTCACCACCGACTCGCCCTGGACGTTCTCGAGCCACTGCGGGATCACGAACAGCATGCCGGTGAACACGACATAGGAGATGAAGAGGGTGGCGGCACCGGCGGCGACCACCGGCCGGCGGAGGATCCCCACGTCGAACAGCGGCTCCGGGGCCCGCTGCTCCCGCAGCACGAACAAGCCGGTGAGGACCACCCCGGCCAGCACCGCGACGATCACGACCGGGGACGACCAGCCGCGGTCGGGCCCCTCGATCACCCCGAACACCAAGGCCTCAAGCCCTGACACCGAGAGGAGCGCCCCCGCGACGTCCAGGCCGCCGACCTCGGGCTTGCGCGATTCCGGGATGACCCGGAGCCCGACGACGACGCCGACGGCGACGATGGGCACGTTGACGATGAACACCGATCCCCACCAGAAGTGGGCCAGGAGCAGGCCGCCGACCACGGGGCCGATCGCGAGCCCGGCGGCGCCGAAGACGGCCCACAGCGCGATCGCCTTCCCCCGCTCGGCCGGGGGGTACAAGACGGCGACGATGGCCAACGCGGGCGCGATCACCGCCGCCGCGCCGACGCCCATCACGGCCCGCGCCGCGATCAGCGCCCCGGTCGACGAGCTGAGCGCGGCGAGCAGGCAGCTCAACCCGAAGAGGCTGTACCCGCCGAGGAACACCTTCCGTCGCCCGTACCGGTCGGCGAGACCGCCTCCGAGGACGAGGAGCCCGGCCAGGACGATGTTGTAGGTATCGATCACCCACTGCAGCCCGGCCACGGACGAGTGCAGGTCCCGGCCGATGAACGGCAACGCCACGTTGGTGATCGTGATGTCCACCGCGGTGGTCAGGGCAGAGGCACAGCACGACCATCGCGAGCGTGCGCTGACCGGACGAGACGTCGGCCGGATCCTCGACGTGGTGGTGATGCAGCCGGCTGGCGTCCTGCACGGGTCCTCCGCTCCGCGCCGAGGTTACGCGGCGCCGAGCGTCAACGGGTCGTTCCTCCCGGAGAACGCGGTCGAGACCCGACGACCCGAACCCAGGCTGACGGGACTCGACGTGGGCGC
>DAIMHT010000255.1:0-3026 GCA_036723155.1 Actinomycetota bacterium | reverse complement strand
CCGAAGGCGACGCACCGCACCGACGACCCGTCGGGGTTCGCGTAGTACAGGCCGCCCTTGTCCATGTCGCGCGGTCGGGTCTTGCCCAGGTCGGTGAACCAGAAGCCGCCCGCGTCGTCGAACACGATGTCGTTGGGGCTGCGGAACGGGTGGCCGTCACAGTCCCGGTAGAGCACCCGTGACTCGCCGGTCGCGAGGTCGACCCGCTCGACCCAGCCGCCGGTGAAGTTGGGTGGCTCGTTGGTGCCGGTGGCGAGATCCAACGGGATCCGCAGATCACCGACGTTGCTCCACAGGAAGCCGCCGTTGTTGACGACGTAGCACGCCCCGTCGGGTCCGATCGCGGCGCCGTTGGGCCCGCCGCCGAGGTCGGCGACGACCTCGACGCCCCGGCCGGTGGTGATCCGGCTCAGGGTCCCGCGTCCGATCTCGACCACCAGTGGGCTGCCGTCGGGTCGGGCCACCGGTCCTTCCGGGAACTCCAGACCCGTTGCCAGCTCACGGACTTCGGGCGTGTCAGCCATCGTCTCCCCCAGGGGATCGCGTGGGAGAGTTTCTAGCCGAGGTGGTGATGACCAGGTACCGTCGCCCCGCGGACCTCCGGGCCCGGACGGCACGCCAGCAGCCGAGGAGGGGAGCGCGGTGTCGGACCCCGAATGGGTGATCGATGTCGACGCCCACGTGACCGAGCCCGGCGACGTCTGGACGTCCCGGCTCCCGGCGCGGTTCCGCGACCTCGGACCGCGGCTCCTGCGGGACCCCGAGACCGGTCGCGACACCTGGCATCTCGCCGACAGCACCCCGCTGGTCCCGGTCGGTCACACCGCGGTCGCGGGATGGCCGGAGCCGTTCCCCCGCGCGCCCCGCAACATGGACGAGATCCCCCTGGCGGCGTGGCAGGCGGACGCCCGGCTCGAGTACCTCGATTCGATCGGCGTCTGGGCCCAGGCGCTGTATCCGAACGTGGCCGGCTTCGGGAACCAGCAGTTCCTCCGGCTCGGCGACGCGGAGCTGATGCTGGCGTGCGTCCGCGCGTACAACGACTTCCTGCTCGAGTGGAGCAGCGCCGATTCGCGTCGCTTGCTCCCGATCATGGCGACACCGTTCTGGGACGTGGCGGCCGCGGTGGCGGAGGTGCAGCGGGGCGCGGCCGCGGGTCATCGGGGGGTGCTGTTCACCGGGGAGCCGCAGCTCTACGACCTGCCCTACCTCGGCGACAGCCATTGGGACCCGTTCTGGTCCGCGGTGCAAGAGACGGGGCTGGCGGTGTCGTTCCATATCGGCAGCGGCGACTTCACCAAAGGGTTCGCGCCCGGACGCGTGAAGGCCCATGGTGCGGGCGCCACCTACGTCGCGACGTCCGTGGCCTTGTTCCTCGACAACGGGATCCAGATCGCCGACCTGCTCATGTCCGGGGTGCTGGCCCGGTTCCCGGAGCTGCAGTTCGTGTCGGTGGAGAGCGGCGTCGGCTTCTTGCCCTTCGTCCTCGAGGCCGCCGATTACGCCTTCGAGGACGCCAAGGTCTGGCGCGAACGCCCGTACTTCAAGCTCAAGCCCAGCGAGTACTTCCGCCGCCAGGTCTTCGGGTGCTGGTTCTTCGAGGAGCGGACCGTCCCCGGCGTGATCGAAGCGATCGGTGACGACCGGATCCTCTTCGAGACCGACTACCCCCATCCCATCTGCCTGTACGGCAACGTGCGGGAGAAGATCGACGCCGGCCTCGCCGGTCAGCCTGCCGCCACCCGGCGTCGCATCCTGTGGGAGAACTCCGCCGCGCTCTATCGAGTCGAGGAGCCGGACCGGGAGCTCGCGCTCGCCTGACCGCCCGGCGAACGCGCGTCGTGGTCAGGCGTCGCCCTCGGTCGCGTCCACCGCGCCCGAGAGCAGCTCCCCGACGCTGCCCGAGTGGCGGGACCGGAAGTCTCGCATCGTGTAGCCGGTCACCCTGGCCGCGGTGTTGGCGCGGGCCGTGGCCGCACGCTGGAGCCCGAACATCGGGGCGAGCTCACCGAAGTAGCCGTCGGGGGCGACGGTGACGAGCAGCTCCTCGGTGCCGTCCTCCCGGGCTCGGACCAGGTCGATCGTCCCCGCCTCGACGACGTAGACCAGCTCGCCGGGGTCACCCTGCTCGAACAGGATCTCTCCCGCGGCAAGCTCTTTCGTCTCCGGAGGCCGAGACTCGGTGGCCCGTCGCGGGGTGAGGTTGACGATCTGGTCAGCGAGAGGAATCAGCCGGTCGTCGTGCGTCGCGACGATCACCAACCGGCCGCTGTCGGCCAGGGTCCGGAGCAACCGGATCACGCTGTCGACCTGGAGGTAGTCGAGGTGCGCGGTCGGCTCGTCGGCCAGGATCACCGGGGGATCGTGCGCCAACGCCCGGGCGATCGCGACGCGCTGCTGTTGCCCGCCCGACAGGTCACCCGGTCGGTGCTCGACCCGGTCGCCGAGACCCACCCGGTCGAGGAGCCCCAACGCGCGTTCCCGGGCCACGTGACCCGACACCCCAGTCCCGCGCAATGGGATCTGGACGTTCTCCGACGCGGTGAGGCTCGGCAACAAGTTGAAGGCCTGGAACACGATGCCGACCCGTTTGCGTCGATACTCGGTCAGCGCCGCGCCTGACAGGCCGACGACCTCGGTGTCCCCGACGCGGACCGATCCCGCGCTCGGGCTGAGGATCCCCGCGAGCACCGACAGCAGGGTCGTCTTGCCGCACCCGCTCGCACCGAGGAGCAACACCAGCTCGCCGCTCGACGCCTCAAGCTGAAACTTGTCGATCGGGCGCACCGTGTACCCGCCGCTGGAGTACTCGATGGTGAGGTCCCGAACCTCGAGCCGTGCCGCGGTCGCGTCGACGGCCGGATCGCCGTCGGCCGTCTCGACTGCTTGCGCCGGTGGCTGGGTCATCCGAACGCCAACGCGGGATCGACGCCAACGGCGCGACGGAGCCCGACGAGGCTGGCGACGATCCCGACCACCACCGCGATGACAGCCAGGCTGAGATAGCTGGCGGTCGAGATCTCGAC
>DAIMHT010000254.1:0-3034 GCA_036723155.1 Actinomycetota bacterium | reverse complement strand
GGTCACGGGCCTTGTCGACCGCCGGGACGCGTTGGCGGACATCGTGCTCGAAGGGCTCGTCGCACACGTACCGGAACGGCTGGGCGCCGTTGAGGCGCCGCCAGATGTTCTCCGCGAGCTCGAGGATCGTCGTCGACTGGTCGGTCGAGAGGTTGAAGTCCTCGTTGAGGGCCGCCGGGTGCTCCATCGCGGTGACGATCCCCGCCGCGAGGTCTGCGCCGTAGGTGAAGTGGCGGATCTGACCACCGTCGCCGAGGAGGTGCAGCGGGTCCTGGCCCCGGGCGATCTTCTGGACCAGGTCCGGGACGACGTGGCTCATCGCCAGCTTCACGTTGCCGCTCAGCACCTCGACGTCCGACTGGGCCCGCATCTCGCCGATCCCGACGCAGTTGAACGGCCGGACGATGGTGAACGGCAGCCCGTGCTGGTCGTGGGCGGCGTGGGCGAAGTACTCGACGGCGAGCTTCTGGAACCCGTACGACGATCGAGGTGGGGGGATGTCGTCCTGCTGACCCTCGGCCGACGGGAACGTCTCGGCGGACTCGAAGACCATCGACGAGCTGAGGTACGTGACCTTTTGGAGGCGACCGTCGCGTTGCGCCGCGATCGCCGCGTCGCACGACGCCGCGATGATCCGCTCGTTGGTCGCGAGGAGGTCGTAGGCGAACTGGTGGAAGTAGGAGATCCCGCCGATCATCGCCGCGCCGGCGACGAAATGGTCACAGTCCCGAAGCAGCCCGGTGAGGAGCTCGGTGTCTTGGGCGTCGGCTTCGACGAGCTCGTAGCGAGGGTCGTCGTCGTAGGACTTCGTCACCTTGCCGTAT
Source organism: Actinomycetota bacterium (assembly GCA_036723155.1). Lineage (GTDB taxonomy): Bacteria > Actinomycetota > Acidimicrobiia > IMCC26256 > PALSA-555 > PALSA-555. The sequence continues at coordinate 2,210 of DAIMHT010000254.1, read as the reverse complement.
TTCGAGTGGTTGTCGACGCCGACGACGCGGTAGCCGCGCCGGAGCAGCTCCTCGACGACGTAGCCGCCGATGAAGCCCGACGACCCGGTGACGAGGACTCGGGGGTCGGTCACGGCGACGTCCGCTGGGCGGCGCGGGCCCGCTCGACCGGGAGCCGACCGCCGAACGCGAAGCGGTACCAGTGCAGATACCGGGGGATCCACTGCCGCAGCTTGAAGCTGGAGATTCCCTCGGCCCGCTCGAGCCAGATCGTCGGGATCTCGGCGACGGGTCGGCGGAGGCGACGGGCCTTGGCGACGAGCTCGATCCCGATCTCGAAGCCGGCGTCGGACTCGATCCCGACGTCGCGGACGAACTCGGTCGAGTACGCCTTGTAGGAGTTGGTGGCATCGCGGGTGCCGACCCGGGCCAGCCAGTAGAGCGACAGGCCGGCGAGACGCGACAGCGTGCGCTTCAGGATGGGCGCGCCGATCTGCTGCCCGCCGCTCATGTAGCGCGACGCGCAGGCGACGACGACGCCCCGCTCGACCAGCTTGCAGAGGTCGTCGATCTGGTCGGGGTCGTCGCTCCCGTCGGCCATCGTGACCACCGCGACCGGCGCCACGGCCCGATCGATGCCGTAGCGGATCGCTCGGGCCGGTCCGGGCCCGGACGTGTTGTGGGTGGGCACCACTCGGGGGTCGCGACGCTCGTACTCCTCCAGCACCGCGACGGTGGTGTCGGCGGGGTCGTCGAAGACCACCAGGACCTCACAGGGGAGGGTGACCGCAGCCAAGATCCGCGTCAGGCAGGCCCGAATCGCCTCGTCCTCGTTGTGCACGGGGATGACGATCGAGACTCGAGGCTCGCCCTCCGCGATCAAGCCCGGACTCCGTGCTCGCGCAGGTTCCAGATGTCGATCACCGGCTTGGTCGTCTCGAAGTCGCGGTACACCGAGTGCGGCGTCGCGATGATCAGCAGGTCCGCCTCGGTGAGGATCTCGTCGAGGACGACCAGGTCCGGGTCGACGGTGACGTACGGGTCGTGGGTGAGGACCCGCGCCGCCTTGAACCGAAGGATGCGCTTCAGCTTGTAGCTCAGGCTGGAGCGGATGTCGTCGGACTCGGCCTTGAACGCCATGCCGAGGATCCCCACCGTCATGCTCGAGAGGTCGAAGGACTGCTCGACGCGGGCGACGAGGTACAGCGGGAGGCCTTCGTTGATCATGACGCTGGCCTGACCGAGGTGGAAGTTGTTGTTGTTGAACGCGGCCAGCTGCATCGTGTCCTTGAAGAGGCACGGGCCGGCGGCGAACCCGGCTCCCGGCAGATCCGAGGCCCGGGGATAGTGGTAGGTCACCGCGGCTCGGATCCGTTCGTAGTCGAGCCCGAAGTCGTTCGCCATCATGAACAGCTGGTTCGCGGTCGCGAACTTGATGTAGCGCCAGGTGTTCGTGAACAGCTTGGCGAGCTCGGCTTCCTCGGGCTCGAGGTACACGATTTCGTGGGCGAGGTTCCGGAACAGCTTCGTGGCCCGTTCCAGGGCCCGGTCGGAACGGGAGGCGACGATCTGGGGGAGCTCGTAGAGCTCCCGCATGGCCTGCCCTTCGGCGATCCGCTCGGGACAGAACGCGACGTCGACGTCGAGCTGCAAGCCGGCCAGGAGGTGCTCGACCATGGCCGTGACACCCGGGTAGACGGTGCTGCGCAGCACGAGCAGCTGGCCGTCGACGAGGTGCGTGGCGACGTCCCCGATGGCCTGTTGCACCGCGCCCAGGTCCGGGTTCAGGTGGTCGTCGATGGGTGTTCCGATGACGACGATGACGCTGGCCGCCTCGCGGACGGTGGCCGGATCGGTGGAGGCGTGCAGGCGGCCCGCGGCCTGCACCACACGGAGGATCTCGAGGGCGTCCGGCTCGGCGAAGGGGAGCCGCCCGGCGTTCACGGCGTCGACCGCGTCGGGGTTGATGTCGTAGAGCACGACGTTCAGGCCCCGGTCGGCGAACGCCAGGCCGAGGGGGAGCCCGACGTGTCCGCAGCCGCCGATGATCACGACGTCGACGGCGCTCACGTTCGGCTCCTTCCGGTCGAGATCCGAGCGTGCGAGTCTACGGGCGGGACCGGTGGGCGGCGGGTGCGCCGCCGGGACGGACTAGGCCTGCTGGCCGGCGAGGCGGCGCTGCTTGAACTGGGCCTTGACGTAGTCGCGGTTCATGAGGGCGATGAAGTCGA
>DAIMHT010000253.1:0-3034 GCA_036723155.1 Actinomycetota bacterium | reverse complement strand
CCGGTGATGGGCATCGCCGACGGGCCGACCGAGGTCCACAAGATCACGATCGCCCGCCAGGTCCTCAAGCGCTACCAGCCCTACGAGGGGCTCTGGCCGCCCGAGCACCTCCCCGAACGCCGCGCCGCGGCCCGCAAGAAGTTCGCCAGTCTCCTCGAGCACCAGGCCGCCGAGCTGTGACGGACATGTCCAACGTGTGGGAGACCGTCGACGACGCGGCGCGCACCGAGGGCCTCGTCGACATCGACGCCCTCACCGCCTGGATGGACGCCCGGGACCTTCCCGGCTCGGGGGAGCCGATGGAGGCCATCTTCATCAGCGGAGGATCCTCGAACGAGATCTTCGAGATCCGCCGCGGCGAGCACCGCGTCGCGCTGCGCCGCCCGCCTCGCATCGTCCCCGAGGGCCGCAACAAGACGATGCTGCGCGAGTACCGGGTCCTCGAGGCCCTGAACGGCACCGACGTCCCACATCCCGAAGCGGTCGCGGTCTGCGACGACCCGAGCGTCATCGGCGCCTGCTTCTACCTCATGGGTCACGTCGACGGCTGGTCCCCGATGAGCTACGGGCGCACCTGGCCCGCGCCGTTCGACACCGACCTCGACGCCCGGGCCGGGCTCGGGATCCAGCTCGTCGACGGGATCGCCCGCCTCTCCCGGGTCGACTGGAAGGCCCGGGGTCTCGAAGGGTTCGGGAAGCCCGACGGGTTCCTCGAGCGCCAAGTCGACCGGTGGCTCTCCCACCTCGACAAGAACGGTTTCCGCGAGCTGCCCGGCACCGATGTCGTCGCGGCGTGGCTGCGGACCCACACCCCCGAGCAGTACGAGCCCGGCATCATCCACGGCGACTACCAGTTCGCCAACGTCATGTTCGGCCACGGCGCACCGGCGCGCCTCGCCGCGATCGTGGACTGGGAGATGACGACCATCGGCGACCCGCTCCTCGATCTCGGCTGGGTCACGATGAGCTGGCCCCGCGAGGGCGACGACGCCTCGCAAGGCGGATACGTGGACATGGTCGGCATGCCGCCGCACCACGAGCTCCTTGCGCACTACGAGGCCGTGAGTGGCCGCTCGACCGCCGACATCGACTACTACGAGATCCTCGCTCGCTTCAAGCTCGCCATCGTCCTCGAGGCCCAGTTCGCCCGGTACCGCCAAGGCGGCGCCGACAACCCGAAGATCGAGGCGTTCGGGCCCATCACCCTCGACCTGATGGCCAAAGCCGCCGAACACACCGCCCGGGCTGGCGTCAGCTCGGCGTGATGAGATGAAGATCGCGCTGCTCCTGATGGTCGGCGTATTCGTACTGGCCGGCATCGCCGGATATCTCGGCAGGATCCGGCAGAAGACACGCGAGGCGTGGCGCGAAGGTCGAGACGGTCGGTAGCGGCACGACGACTGCGGTCAGCTACGCGGCAGGCCCAGGATTCGGGTCGCGATGATGTTCTTGTTCACCTGGGTGGTGCCACCCGCAATGGTGTGCGAGCGCGCCGCGACGCGATCTCGTCCCCATGTGTCGCTGTTGGCGTCGGGGCCGAGCACGTCGCCGGCGACTTCGGCGACGAGCTGCTCGGTTTCGCTCCATTGGAGCTTGGCGATGCTGCCTTCGGGTCCGAGGGCCCGGCCGTGGAGCTCGCCCGAGATGGCCCGGTCCGAGATCAGCTTCAACAGCTCGGCGTGGAGGTAGGCGCGGGCGAGACGGGCCCTGAGGACGGGGTCGTCGCTGGCCATGCGGCCGTCGCCGATGGGGGTGCGCCGGGCGGTGTCGAGGAGCCGAGCCACCTTGGCTCGCAAGCCGAGGTGGAGCTTGGCGACGCCGCCCCGCTCGTGGGCGAGGGTGGTCATGGCGACGCGCCAGCCTTCGTTCACGGGCCCGAGGGTCTGCTCGACGGGGACGCGGACGTCGTCGAGGAACACCTCGTTGAACTCGTGCTCTCCGGTGATGGTGGTGAGGGGGCGCACGTCGATGCCGGTCCGGCTCATGTCGACGAGGACGCAGGTGATGCCCCGATGCTTGGGGGCGTCGGGATCGGTGCGGACGAGGAGCTCGCACCAGTCGGCGAGCTGACCGAGGGTGGTCCAGATCTTCTGCCCGGTGATCACCCAGTCGTCGCCGTCGCGCACCGCGCTCATGCGGAGTGACGCGAGGTCGGATCCGGCGTCGGGCTCCGAGAAGCCTTGACACCAGATGTCGTCGCCGCGGCGCATCCGCGGTAACAGGGCCGACTTCTGGGCTTCGGTCCCGTGGCTCATGATCGCGGGGGCGACGTTCGGGATCCCGATGACGTTGATGGGCCCGGGGGCGCCGCTGCGGTGCATCTCCTCGTTCCACACCACCTGGTCCATCACGCCCGCGCCGCGCCCCCCGTACTCCGAGGGCCAGGAGATCGCGGCGTAGCCGGCGTCGGCCAGCTCGCGGTTCCAGGCCCGGAGCCGCTCCAGCCGTTCGGAGCCCCGCTCGAGCCCGGTGGCGAGACCGAGGCTGCGGATCTCGGCGGTGACGTGCTCGTCGAGCCAGCCTCGGAGCTCGGCCCGGAACGCCTCGGCTTCGGGCGGGTAGGTGAAGTCCACCGTCAGTCGTCGAGCCCGCCGGCGGCGAGGCGCGCTTCGACCTCGCGTTGGCGGGCGATGTTCTCGGCGTGGAGCTCTTCGGTGGTGCGGACGTGACCGTCGACCTTCAGCTCGCCCATCACGTGCACCTCGCCGAGGGTGTCGTGGAGGTACGCGGGGCCGTCATGGGTGGGGACGAACCAGCCGGTCGGGCACATGGTGAGGACCTCGACGAACGAGAACCCCTCCCGGCGGGTCTGGCACTCGAGGGCCCGGCGGACCATCTTCTTGGTGCGCGCCACCGCGCCGGCGTTGTGGACCGAGCCCCGGGCGACGTAGGCCGCGCCCTCGAGCCGGGAGATCAGATCCCCGATGAGGATCGGGTAGCCGTGATAGTCGGCGTCGCGCCCGTCGAGGGTGTTCTTGGTGCGCTGACCGATGACGGTCGTGGCGGTCATGTGGCCGCCGGTCTCGCCGAACAC
>DAIMHT010000252.1:0-3039 GCA_036723155.1 Actinomycetota bacterium | reverse complement strand
CGAGGGATCCGTCGTACTGGCCGGAGCGGAGCCCGTCGACGAAGCGTCGGGCGGGCGCGTCGAGGCGCGGCGCGAGGCGTTCGAGGAGCGTCTCGAGCGGACCAGGTGCCGCGGCCTCGACCGCGGCTCGGGCCTCTCGAAGCGGGCGGGCCGAGCCGTCGATCGCGAGGGCAGCTTCGTAGCAGAACAGGTGACCCGCCACCGTGGAGAGCACGAAGTCGAGGGCCGGATGCACCGCGGGCACTGGGATGACCTCGAGCGCATGAGCGAAGCGCGGCGCGTCGTGTTCGCTGGCCACGACGATCGGCGCGGCACGGTGGGCACCGTAGATGGCGACTTCCTTGGTCACGTCGTCGACATTCGATCCTCCGAGCCCGGCCGCGCACACCAGCACCAACGGCTCCGAGGACAGATCGATGTGCTTCTTGTCTTCGGTCACATCGCAGGCGATGGCCTTGTAGCACAGCTCCGAGAGCTTGATCCGCAGCTCTCGCGCCGCGACGATGTTGCGGCCGTTGCCCACGACCGCCCAGTAACGGCGGCTGAGCACATGGCGCTGCGCAACACCGGCGATGGTCTCCCGGTCGTTGATGACCGACCGCATGGCGTCCGGAAGTTGTCGCAGCGCACCGAGCAGCTCGTCGGTGCGACTCGATCCGGCACCGACTTCGTGTGCGAGACCGAGAGCGAGCAGGTACCCGGCCGCGACCTGGGAGTAGAAGGCCTTCGTCGAGGCGACACTCATCTCGACGTCGCGGCCGTCCGACGTGTAGAGGACACCGTCGGCCTTGTCGACCAGGTCGCTGTTGCGACGGTTCACGATTGCGACCACGGTGGCGCCGCGTTCGCGGGCGAGGTCTACGGTGCGGTTGGTGTCGGTCGTGGTACCGCTCTGACTGATCGCGATGACCAGCGTGTCGCTCATGTCTCCGCGGAGACCGAATCCCGACAGCTCGGTGGCGTGGACGGCGTCGACGATCAGTCGTCCTTCGACCGTGTCGCTAAGTGCGAGCGCCAGGCTCTGACCGGCCACCGCCGCGGTTCCCTGGCCGATGACCGCGACCCGACGGATCTGGCCGCTTCGCAGCGCCGCGACGAGGGCCTCGGGCAGGGTCTCGGGGCCCAGCTGGACTCGCAGTCGAGGTCCCCGGGGTCGCTCGCCGTCGGCCGGCGCGTCGACGATCTTGCCCCGAAGGGTCTTGCGGAACGAGTCCGGAGCCTCCGAGATCTCCTTCAGCAGGTAGTGGGGGTACTCGCCGCGATCGATGTCGCGGGTGGTGATCTGGGCTTCGTGCAGGTCGGTGTCCCGCACGGGCAAGGCGCTCCCGTCGTAGGCCATTCGGGTGACGCCGTCGAGGGTCCCGGCGCGGCTTCCGTCGACCACGACGATCTGCCCCCGGGTCGCGGCGGGTCGGCTCGGGTCGGCGGGTGTCTCCCCGTCGAGGCGCAGATACGTCGCCGTCTCCTCCACCAGCCCGTACGGCTCGCTCGCGACGAGGAAGGTGTCCTCGGCGAAGCCGACGTAGAGCGCCTGTCCGCTCCCGCGCAGAGCGAGGAACAGCTCGTCGGGGGCGTCAGCCTGGGTCGCGGCGACGGCGACCGAACCGTCCAACGCCGCGACGGTCGTCCGGAACGCCTCGATCGGGTCCGACCCCTCGACGCGCCGGTGGGTCATCAAGGTGGGGATGACCTTGGCGTCGGTGGTGATCTCGGCCGGGATCCGAAGGTCGTCGAGGACGGTGAGGTCGACGTAGTTGTCAACGTCGCCGTTGAGTGCCGCGGCGACGTACGGGCCGTCCCGACGTGGCTCTTCGCCGGTGAGGGGATGGGCGTTGGGTTCCGAGATGATCCCGACGCTGGCCCAGCGGGTGTGACCCAGGACTTGAGTCTGGGCGGTGTCGGCCGCGAGGGCGTCGTGGAGCAGCTCGTCGTGTCGGATCGCGGCGCGAAGCCGGCGGGTGTTGTCGCCGAGGTCGCCGATCTCCGCCGCGGCCTTGTAGACGAACACCATCGCGTCCCCGAGCGGCCGCACCGAGCCGGAGCCGAACAGCGGATTGGAAGCGCGGGCGTCGATCGCGTGACGGATCGTGGGGTCGGCGAGGTCGAGCCCGTGGCCGCGGACGAGGAGGTGCAGACCGGCGGAGTCGCGTCCGCGGACCTCGAGGCGATCGATGGCCGACAGGGCGAGCTGGATCGAGGTGAAGGACTCCAGCGCGGCGCGGGCGGCCCCGGGTCCGGCGAGGTCGTCGACGGCCCGGGACGTTCGGATGCGGTCGTGACGGATCGTCCAGGCCGGGTCCCGTACCGAGACCAGTTCCGCGTTCAGCGCCTCGAGCTCATGGCCCGTTGCCGGCTGTTGCCCGGCGTCGAGGTCCTGCTCGATTGCGTTCAGGAGTGCGGTGATCGCCTCGCTCCGAGCGTCGAGCTCGTGGGTGCCGGCCGGGTCGCCCACGAGGGCGAAGACCCCGGGCGCGCCCCGCAGGTCGACGTCGACGCGACGCAGCTTGGCTGCGACCTCGTGGAGGGATTCGAGTTGTCCGGCCCAGTCGGTCAGCTGCGCCCGCGCCTCGTCGAGCGTCGAGGTCAGCTCGGCCAGGTTTGGCGGTTCGCGCGTCGCCGGTCGGCGAACCACGCCGATGATTCCGCACATGAACCTTCAAGTCTACGTGGGCTCTGGCGGAGCACCGCAGGCACGCTGAACCGCCTGGACGAGACGGTCGGCGACCAGCTCGGCTTGGTCGAGGCCGGGTGCCTCGACCATGACCCGCACGATGGGCTCGGTGCCGGAGGGTCGGACCAGGACTCGCCCGTCGGGGCCCAGGTCGCGCTCGATCGACGCGGCCTCTTCCCAGAACTCCCCGGCCTCGTCGAGCGCGGTGCGGTCGCGGACCGGGACGTTCCGCAAGACCTGCGGGAAGCGCTGCATGACCCCGGCGAGGAGAGAAAGGGAGTGGCCGGTGCCGACCACGACGTCGAGCAGCATGGCGCCGGTCAGGACGCCGTCGCCGCCGGTGGCGTGGTCTCGGAAGATGACGTGCC
>DAIMHT010000251.1:0-3054 GCA_036723155.1 Actinomycetota bacterium | reverse complement strand
CCGCCACCCTCCGCGAAGCCCGCGAGCACATCGCCGCCCTCCGCGAAGAGGTCGAGAAGCTCACCATGCCCCCGTCGGCCTACGGGACCTTCCTCGGCGCCAACGACGACGCCACCGTCGACATCTTCACCGCCGGCCGCAAGATGCGGGTCTCGGTCCACCCCGAGGTCGACGTCGACTCCCTCGAACGAGGCCAAGAAGTCGCCCTCAACGAGTCCCTCAACGTCGTCTTGTCCCGCGGCCTGGAAGTCGCGGGCGAGGTCGTCGTCCTCAAAGATGTCCTCGAAGACGAGCGCCGCGTCCTCGTCGTCGGCCGCGCCGACGAAGAGCGGGTCTGCGAGCTCGCCGGCATCCTCGTCGGCCAGAAGATCCGCGCCGGCGACCACCTCCTGTTCGACACCCGCTCCGGGCTCATCGTCGAGCGCCTCCCACGACCCGAGGTCGAAGAGCTCGTCCTCGAAGAGGTCCCCGACGTCAGCTACGAGGACGTCGGCGGCCTCGACGACCAGATCGAAATGATCCGCGACGCCGTCGAGCTCCCGTACCTCTACGCGGAGCTGTTCTTCGAGCACCAGCTCCAGCCCCCGAAGGGGATCTTGCTCTACGGGCCCCCCGGCTGCGGCAAGACCCTCATCGCCAAAGCCGTCGCGAACTCCCTCGCGAAACGAGTCGCGGAGAGGACCGGCAACTCCGGGACCCGCTCCTACTTCCTCAACATCAAGGGCCCCGAGCTGCTCAACAAGTACGTCGGTGAGACCGAGCGGCAGATCCGCCTGATCTTCCAACGGGCCCGCGAGAAGTCCGAAGAGGGTGTCCCCGTCATCGTGTTCTTCGACGAGATGGACTCGCTGTTCCGGACCCGCGGGACCGGGATCTCCTCCGACATCGAGAGCACGATCGTCCCCCAGCTCCTCGCCGAGATCGACGGTGTCGAGAGCCTCAAGAACGTCATCGTGATCGGCGCCTCCAACCGCGAGGACCTCATCGACCCCGCCATCCTCCGGCCCGGCCGACTCGACGTGAAGATCAAGATCGAACGGCCCGACGAGGCCAGCGCCACCCAGATCTTCTCCCAGTACCTCACCGCGGCGCTGCCCATCGCCGAGAGCGAAGCGAAAGCCCACGGCACCGCCGCCGCAGCCGTACCCGAGATGATCGAGGCTGCCGTCGAGCACATGTACGCCGACGACGACGACAACCGCTTCCTCGAGGTCACCTACCAGAACGGCGACAAGGAGATCCTCTTCTTCAAGGACTTCGCGTCCGGCGCCATGATCGAGAACATCGTCCGCCGCGCCAAGAAGCTCTCCATCAAACGCCAGATCGACGGGGGAGCGAAAGGGATCGGCACCGACGACCTCATCGCGTCGATCAAGCAGGAGTTCCGCGAGCACGAAGACCTGCCGAACACCACCAACCCCGACGACTGGGCCAAGATCTCGGGCAAGAAGGGCGAACGCATCGTCTTCGTGCGCACGCTCCTCTCCGAAGGCGACGCGTCGACTGGCGGACGTCAGATCGAACGTGTCACCACCGGCCAGTACCTCTGACCAAACCCGCAACCGGCGCGGCGTCAGAGTGCGGTAGGACCCCCAGTAGGCTTCCGTTGTGGCCGTCCCGAAGGTATGCGGGACCGAGACCGAATACGGGGTGGTGCTGCGAGGCGCCCCCGACCCCAACCCCGTGCTCGCGTCGTCGATCCTCATCAACAGTTACGTCGAGCAGCGCAAGGTCGGCTGGGACTTCGACGACGAATCCCCGGGACGGGATGCCCGCGGCTACGCCCGCGAAGGCACCCAAGCCCCCGAGATCGAGACCCACCTGGTCAACACCGTCCTGACCAACGGGGCGCGCTACTACGTCGACCACGCCCACCCCGAGTACTCCACACCCGAGTGCGCCGACGCGCTTGAGCTGGTCCTCGCCGACAAGGCGGGGGAGCGGGTCCTCGCCCGATCCATGCAAGCCGCGGCGCGGGTCCTCGAGCCGGGCCAGTCGATCGTCGTCTACAAGAACAACTCCGACGGCAAGGGCAACTCGTACGGCTGCCACGAGAACTACCTCGTCGACCGGGCCGTGCCCTTCGCCAGCCTCGTCCGCCACCTCCTCCCATGGTTCGCGACCCGACAGGTCTTCACTGGCGCGGGCAAGGTGGGCTCCGAGAACGGTGCCGCCCCCGTCGACTACCAGATCAGCCAACGCGCCGACTTCTTCGAGGAGGAGGTCGGCCTCGAGACGACGTTGAAGCGCCCGATCGTCAACACCCGCGACGAGCCCCACGCCGACCCGCAGCTCTACCGGCGCCTCCACGTGATCGCCGGCGACGCCAACCTCTGCGAGGTCGCCACCTTCCTCAAGGTCGGCACCACCGCGGTGATCCTCGCCATGATCGAGGACGACTTCATCGACGCCGCCAGCGGCACCGGCGCCCGCACGGACTGGACCCTGGCCGCACCCGTCCCCGCGATGCGCACCGTGTCGCACGACCCGACCTGTCGCGCCACCGTCGAGCTCGCCGACGGGTCCCGCATGACTGCGGTCGAGCTCCAATGGGAGTTCCTCCGCCTGGCCCAGAAGTACGCCGACGAGACCGGACTCGCCGCTTGCGGCGAGGCCGTCGGTGACCAGGTCCTCACCCGCTGGGAATCGGTGCTCACCGCGCTCGAGCGCGACCCCCGGTCCCTCGATGGGCAGCTCGACTGGGTCACCAAGCTCGGTCTCCTCGACGCGTACGTCGAGCGCGACGGGCTCTCGTGGGACGACCCGAAGCTCTCGCTCCTCGACCTCCAGTACCACGACGTCCGCCCCGACCGGTCCCTCTACGAGCGGCTCGCACGGGCGGGGAAAGTGGAACGGCTCGTCGACGAAGCCGACGTCCGCAACGCCATCACCGAGCCGCCCGGGTCGACCCGGGCGTACTTCCGGGGGACCTGCCTCGCCCGCTGGCCCGACGCTGTCGTCGCCGCGAACTGGGACAGCCTCATCCTCGACATCGGCGCCGACCCCCTCAAGCGGATCCCCATGATGGAGCCACTCCGGGGAACGAGAGCCCAC
>DAIMHT010000250.1:0-3061 GCA_036723155.1 Actinomycetota bacterium | reverse complement strand
TGGTCCGGGCCTACAACCAGTCGGCGGCGACGCTGAACCTCGTCCGAGCGTTCGCCAAGGGTGGGTTCGCCGACCTGGCCCGGGTGCACGCGTGGAACCAGGAGTTCGTGGCCGCCAGCCCCGAGGGTCGCCGGTACGACATCCTGGCGGGGGAGATCGAACGGGCCCTGCGATTCATGCGGGCCTGCGGCATCGACCTCGAAGCCGAGCTGGCCCTCCACCAGGTCGACTTCTGGACCGCGCACGAGGCGCTCCTCCTCGAGTACGAGGAGGCGTTGACCCGACGCGACAGCATCAGCGGGGACTGGTACGACTGCTCGGCCCACCTGCTGTGGGTCGGGGAACGAACCCGTCAGCCCACGGGCGCCCACGTCGAGTTCCTCGCCGGGGTCCACAACCCGATTGGGGTGAAGCTGGGACCGTCCGCCTCGCCCGACGAGGTGGTGTCGCTCTGTGAACGTCTGAACCCGCGGCGTCAACCCGGGCGTCTGGTGCTCTTCTCCCGGATGGGTGCCGATCAGGTCGCGGACACGCTCCCGCCGCTCCTGCGCGTCGTGCGCCAGAGCGGCCACCCGGTGCTCTGGGCGTGCGACCCGATGCACGGCAACACGTTCGTGCACAGCAGCGGCTACAAGACGCGGCGGTTCGACGACGTGCTGCGCGAGCTGCGCGGCTTCTTCGCCGCCTGTGAGGCGGCCGACGTCGCCGCCGGCGGCGTGCACATCGAGCTCACGGGCGAGAACGTGACCGAGTGCCTCGGGGGGAGCGAAGAGGTCCTCGACGAGCATCTCGAGCAGCGCTACGAGACGGTCTGCGACCCCCGGCTCAACGCCCGTCAGTCGCTCGACCTGGCGTTCAACGTCGCCGGGTTGCTGCGGCGCTGAGGCTCGAAGCAACAGAACCCGTCGGACAGCGCGAGCATGGCGTCATGAGCGACCCGGACGGCGGCGTCAACGAGGGGCTCGTCGAGGACCTGTACGCCCGGTTCCGCAACGACCCGAGCTCGGTCCCGGAGCGGTGGCGCCGGTACTTCGACCCGGCGCGGGGGAACGGAGCCGATCCCGCCCCGCCACCCCCGCCCGATGCCCCCGGCGCCCGCGTCGCGCCGCCCCCACCGGCCCCACCAACGTCGAGCGGCGGGCCCCCCGAGACGCCCCCGGCGGCGCCGGTCGCGTCGGCGGAGGAGGCCGAGGTGCTGCGCGGCGCCGCGGCCCGCACCGTCGTGAACATGGAGGCGTCCCTCGCGGTCCCGACCGCGACCTCGGTGCGGACGGTGCCGGCCAAGCTGCTCGAGGTCAACCGCCAGATCCTGAACAACCATCTGGGGCGCACCGGACGGGGCAAGGTCAGCTTCACCCACCTCATCGCCTTCGCCGTCGTGCAGGCCCTGCGCGACTTCCCCGGTTTGAACGCCAGCTACGACGAGGTCGACGGCAAGCCGACGATCACGCATCACGCCCACGTGAACCTCGGGCTGGCGGTCGACGTCACGAGGAACGACGGGACCCGCACCCTGCTCGTCCCCAACATCAAGGAGGCCGACGAGCTGGACTTCGTGGGGTTCTGGTCCCGGTACGAGGACCTCATCGCCAAGGTGCGCGGCGGCAAGCTCTCCCCCGACGACTTCGCCGGGACGACGAGCACGATCACCAACCCGGGGATGATCGGGACGATCCACTCCGTCCCTCGCCTCATGGCCGGTCAGGGCTTCATCGTCGGTGTCGGCTCGATCGGCTACCCCGCCGAGTACGAGGGCGCGGACCCCCAGATGCTGGCCGAGATCGGGGTCAGCAAGGTGACGACGCTCACCAACACCTACGACCATCGCATCATCGGCGGCGCCGAGAGCGGGGAGTTCCTCCGCCGGATCCATCGGCTCCTGCTCGGCGACGACAGCTACTACGACACGATCTTCCGCAGCCTCGACGTGCCGTACGAGCCGGCCCGCTGGCACGCCGACCAGAGCATCCTCGGCGACGTCGCCGGCGCCACCGACAAGGTGGTGCACGTCCATCAGCTGATCAACATGTACCGGGTCCGAGGTCACCTCATCGCCAACCTCGACCCGCTCGGACGTTTGGAGCCGCACACCCATCCCGAGCTCGACATCGGCCACTACGGCCTGTCGATCTGGGACCTCGAGCGCGAGTTCCCGATCGGGAGCCTCGGCGCCGGTCGGCTCCACGTCGACCGCATGGCGTTGCGCGACATCCTCGGGGTGCTGCGCGACGCCTACGCCCGGACCATCGGCGTCGAGTACATGCACATCCAAGAGCCGGACCAGAAGGCCTGGATCCAAGAGGAGATCGAGGGTGGCTCGGAGCCGAGCAGCCTCGACGAGAAGAAGCGCATCGTCAGCAAGCTGAACGCGGCCGAGGCGTTCGAGCGGTTCCTCGCCGCGAAGTACCTCGGGCAGAAGCGGTTCAGCCTCGAGGGCGCGGAGACGTTGATCCCGATGCTCGACACCGTGTGCAGCGCGGCGGCCGACGCGGGGATGACCGAGCTGGTGATGGGCACGGCCCACCGGGGCCGCCTGAACGTGCTCGCCAACGTCCTCGGCAAGTCGTACGCGCAGATCTTCCGCGAGTTCGAAGGTGAGCTCGACCCGTCGAGCACTCAAGGGTCCGGTGACGTCAAGTACCACGTCGGCCAGACCGGCAAGCACCGGTCCCCGAGCGGCCACGAGGTGCTGTTGCGCCTGGCGGCGAACCCGAGCCATCTCGAGGCGGTCGACCCCGTGGTCGAGGGCATGGCCCGCGCCGCCGCGGAGCGCCTCGGGGATCCCGTCGACGCGGTCCTCCCCGTCCTGGTCCACGGCGACGCCGCGTTCGCCGGTCAAGGCGTGGTCGCGGAGACGTTCAACCTCTCCGAGGTCGAGGGGTACGACGTCGGCGGCACCATCCACGTCGTGGTCAACAACCAGCTCGGGTTCACGACGTCACCGGAGTCGGGCCGTTCCGGCGTCTACGCGACCGACGTCGCCAAGATGGTGCAAGCCCCGATCTTGCATGTGAACGGCGACGACCCCGAGGCCTGCATCCGCGTCATGCGCCTGGCGTTC
>DAIMHT010000249.1:0-3062 GCA_036723155.1 Actinomycetota bacterium | reverse complement strand
AGCAGCAAGATCCACCACTGCTTGCTGAGTGCCTCCGCGGCGGGGCGGTCCAAGGTGGCTCGACGAGTGGGATCCAACATGAGGGTTCCTTCCGGGCCGCCGTTGGGACGAGCCATGGGGTTGGTGCGGCCCCGTTGACGCGGCGCGGCGCCGTTCAACTCGCCGCGGGGCCAGGTCGAAGCGCATACCGCACGACTGTGTACCTCCGGATCGACGACCCCGCCAGTGCCTGCGGTCGGCGCTCGCCGACCGCGGTTCAGGTGCTGAGCTCGCGGACCTCGTAGGCGCAGCGGCGGGCACCGGCGACCATGTGCTGGATCCGCTCCACGGTCGCCTCGGGCAGGACCGCCCGGATGAAGTCCAGCTCGCTGGTGCACGCCTGCCCGTAGCGCTGCGCGACGGCCCAGATGGCGCAGTTGTGCTCGATGATCAGGTACACGCCGGGGGACACCCGCTCCGAGGTGGCGAGGTAGCCGTCCTCGTCGAGGATCCGGGTGAGCTCGGCGACCTTGGCCGCGAGGCCTCGCTTGCCGGCCAGGCGGACCCGGGCGTTTTCGATGCGGGTCTCCCGCCGTTGGGCGAAGAGGTCGTCGAGCAGCTTCGGGTCGGCGCCTTCGAGGTAGCCGAGAAGCTCGTTGGTCAGCTCGCCGTAGGCCTTGGGGAACAGGTCGTCGGCGGCGGCGGTGGCGGCGTACACCAGCGGCCGCCGGCCTCGCTTGGGTTCGGGGGTCGCGGTCTCGGCCGACTCGACGAACCCGTCTCGGATGAGGGCGCTGAGATGCTGGCGCGCGCCGCTGACGGTCATGTCGAGCTGTTCGGCGATCTGCTCCGCGGAGGCCTCCCCGCGCCGGCGGAGGGCGTAGAGCACGGCGCGTCGACCGGCGGGCAGCGTCGGCGCGGTGCCCGCGCTCCGGGTTGGGGTCATGCCGTCCCGGCTTCGCGAAGGATCAGGTGGCTGTCGCCGAACTCGTGCCACAGGTAGCCCCGCTCGAGCGCGGCCCGGTACGCGTCGGCGAGGACACGGTGGGGGGCGAAGGCCTCGAGCATCATGAGATGCGACGATTCTGGCTCGTGCCAGCCGGTGAGGAGACCATCCGCACCGGTCATCGGCCGGTCCGGGCTGACGACGATGTCGGTCCAGCCTTCGCCCGGATGCGCGACGCCTCGGTCGTCGGTGACCGTGGCCAGGGCGCGCACCACGGTGGTCCCGGCGGCGATGACGCGCCCCCCGCGCTCCCGGGTGGCGTTGATGGCCGCGGCGGTCGTCGTCCGCACGCGGTACCGCTCGGGGTACGGGCGTTCGCCGCCTTCGAGTGACGACACGCCGGTGTGCAAGACCAGCGGTGTGATCAGTACCCCGCGGGCGACGAGGTCGGTGACGACGTCGGTGGTGAACGGCCGGCTGGCACTGGGCATCTCGGCGCTGCCGGGCTCGCGGGCGAAGACGGTCTGGTAGTCGCGGATCGGCCATTCGTCGGGAACGTGGCGGTAGCGGATGGGCCGGCCGTGCTCGGCGGCGTAGTCGAGGACCGGGCGGGCCAGTTCGGGTCGGGCGAGCCACAGCCGCTGCGATTTGGCGAACGGGGTGAGAAGCCGGATCGTCCCGCCGGCCAACAGCGAGATGTCGGTCGGGTGCTCGAGTCGCAGCGGCGCGGTCGTCCCGTCGCGTGGTGCTCGGGGTTCGACGAGCCAGACCGCGCCGGGGAGCTCACCGGACAGGTGGATGACGATCGGCTCGCCGTCGGGGAGCTGGCCGTCGAGCGCGGCGGGGATGGTGGCGGAGGTGTTGATGACGAGCAGGTCGCCCGCGGCGAGGAAGCGGCCGAGCTCGTGGAACGAGGCGTCGATCGGCGTGGCGGCGCCGGGGCTGACGAGGAGGCGAACGTCGTCGCGTCGCAGCGCGCTGGCCTCGGGTGGTTCGTGGGCTTCGTGCCCGGGGTCGAGGGTGAAGTCCAGGGGATTCGAGACGAGGGTGGTCATGGCTTCCTCGGTTCTGCGGTCAGCAGCGTGCGGGCTTCGTAGCGGCCGTTAGGTTGGTCGCCGCTGATGAGGGCGGTGAGTCCCGGTACGGCGGCGCTGGGCTCGGGCCGGTCGCTGATGTCTTCTTCGGGGAACGCGTCCTGGTGCATCTCGGTTCGCATGTCGCCGGGATCGACGACGAGGACTCGAAGATCGGGGCGTTCGGCGGCGAGCACGCGGCTGGCATGCTCGAGCGCAGCCTTGGTGGAGCCGTACCCGCCCCAGGTCTCGTAGGCCTCGACTCCCGCGTCGGAGGTGATGTTGATGACGGTGGCCCGATCGGCCCAGTGGCCGTCGAGCTCGCGGACCAGGGCGATCGGCGCGACCACGTTGACGTCGAAGATCCGGTGCCAGACGTCGGGGTCGAGGTCATGGAGGTCGGGGAGTGGGGAGGTGCCGAGCGTGCTGGCGTTGTTGACCAGGAGCTGGACGGGACCGAGCTGTCCCGCGGCGTGGGCGAGCGCTCGGCGGTGTTCCGGGTCGGTGACGTCGCCGGGTACGGCGATCACGTCGGTTACTCGGGCGAGGTCGGCCGCGGCGGTCGCGAGGCGATCGGAGCGGCGGGCATCGATCACCAACCCCCAGCCGGCTTCGGCGAGCGCCTCGGCCAGGGTGAGCCCCAGGCCTTGGGATCCGCCGGTGATCACCGCGACCGGCTTCGTCGTGCTGGGGTCCTGGCGCTGGACCATGGGGTCCTCCTCGGGTTGAGCGACTGCCCGATAGAACAAGATACTACTTGTTTTTATGCCAAGGTGGAAGCCGAGGTGGAATTGACCGACGGCAGCCCGCCGGGCGTTGGGGGGTGACGGGCTCGTGACGAGCGATGCCGTCATGATCATTGGGTGGGGCCATCGACGGCGAGCACAGGTGAGCGTCCAGCGAGCAGATGAGGTCCGGCGATCAGCGTTCCCGACGCGCCGATGGCGCCGGGAGTGGTCGCGTCGCGCCGTCGCCGGCGGTCCGCGGTGAGCGCGTCGAGGCATTCGGGCTCGAGCGATCGGGTCTGGGCCCTGGGACGCAGCATCGTGTACCCGCTCTGTCGG
>DAIMHT010000248.1:0-3062 GCA_036723155.1 Actinomycetota bacterium | reverse complement strand
TCCGCCTTGTAAGGGCGGCGCTCTTCCAGCTGAGCTAAACGCCCGTGTTCGAAGGGTTCGAGGCTACCGCTGGCCGCCGGGGGTGGGGTCGGTTGGTGGTTGGTTGACCGCGGGCGGGCCGGGGTTCGACCTGGGCACCGGGGGGATCATGCCCCGGCCGTCGTCGCCCCGGCCCGCCGTGCTGCGGTGATCAGTTAGGCGATGTCGGCGACGTCGAGCTCCCACGTCGTCGGGAGGATGTCCTCGGGACGGGGGTGCTTGGGTGGCCGGCCTCGCTTGCGCTTGTTGGCGATGATCTTCCCGTTGACGAGCAGCTCCCCGCCCCACACGCCCCAGGGCTCGCGACGGTTCACCGCCGCGGTGAGGCAGGCCTCACGCACGTCGCATCCGGCGCAGAACGCCTTGGCCCGCGCGATGTCGTCGAGCTGCTCCGAGAAGAACAGCGGTGTCAACGAGCCCTCGCTGTCACGGCAGCGGGCCTCGAGACGCCACGGCTCTTCGCTGAGCCAGTCCTCGAAGGCGAACATCGCTCGCTCCTCTCTCCTCTTGTTCCTGGTTGGTGCTGCTGGTTGGTCGGTGGGTGGTTCGGTCCGGAAATGCAGAAAGGCCGCCGGGTTGCCCGGCGGCCTGGTGGCTCGAGTGCGGTGGTTCGCTACGAGGTCACGGGCTGCCGCCGGGGACGGGCTTGTGGTCGGTAATCACCGGGAGGAACGCGGTGACGTGGGACCACGAGCCGTTCGCCATGGCGCACGCGTAGGCCGACCGGGCGCGCGTCGACCCGGCGCCGGCCTGGTGGCTGGTCATCGGGTTGCGTCCCATCGTGTCTGGGTCCTCGGGTCGGTTGTGCGCCGCTGGCAGCGGGTCCATCGAGATTGGCAGAGTGCCCGCTTCGGGTCAAGCCAATTACGGTGGCCCCCGTGACGGCGACTCCTGATCTGACGGTAGTCCCGAATCTCCTGGAGCAGCGCCGGGCCGAGGGGTGGCACGACTGCGCCCAGGTGTACGTGTCCCGGCGGGGCGAGGTGCTCCTCGACGAGGCCATCGGCGAGAGCCGCCCGGGCCGGCCGTTGCGCACCGATGACCTCATGCTCTGGTACTCGTCGGGCAAGCCGCTGACGACGGTGGCGGTGCTCCAGCTCTGGGAGCAGGGCCGGGTCGGCCTCGACGATCTCGTGGGCGACTATCTGCCCGGCTGGGGCAACGGCAAGGAGCGGTGCACGCTCCGCCACGTCCTCACCCATACCGGCGGCTTCCCGATGTGGTCCGACAAGTCCTACGACTCCGACGTCACGTTCGCCGAGGCGCTCGACGCCACGATCGCCACCCGGGCCATCTGGGACCCGGGGACCGCCGCCGGCTACCACGCGTCGAGCGGCTGGCGGGTCCTGGGCGGCATCGTCGAACGGGTCGACGGCCGCCCGATCGAGCGGTACCTGCACGACGAGATCCTCGAGCCCCGAGGGCTGGTCAACTGCTCGCTGGGCATCCCGATCGACCGGCAACGGGAGCTCGGGGACCGGATCGTCCCGGTCGCCTGGACCGGTCACCGCTGGCCGACCCGCGATCCCGACGGAGGTGGGATCCGGATGGTCCCGTACCGGATCGACGAGGTCCACAACCAGCCGTGGCACATCGCCAAGGTCGAGCCCGGCGGCGGGATGCGGGGCCCGGCACGCGAGCTGGGCCGGTTCTACGAGTCGGTGCTCGGGTTCGGCTCCCCGCTGCTCGAACCCCGCACCACCGAGGTGATGGGCGCGATCCACCGCTACGGGGTCAAGGACCGGACCTTCGGGCTCGACGTCCCGTGGGGCCTGGGAGTCCAGCGCTTGTTCAGCGGCGGGGCGGGCCGCCGTGCGTTCGGGCACGGTGGGATGGCGTCGTCGCGGGGCCTGGTCGACCCGGACCTGGGTCTGGTGCTCGTCGTGATCGCGAACGGCCTCGCCGGCTACTTCGAGGCCGAGCAACGGAACCTGGAGGTCACCGACGCGGTGTACACCGCGCTCGGGGAGGACGCGGCCCGGGTGCGGACCGCGGTGCAGCCCCTGCCGGTGGGGTCGTTCTCGACCTGAGCTACCGCTTGTCGCCGGCGATGACGGCGAGGATCTGGTCGTGGACCGTCGGGGCGGCGGCGACGATGTCACCGGAGGCGATCCAGCCGTCCTGGTCCCCGGCCCAGTCGGTGACGCGACCGCCGGCTTCGCGGACCAGCAGCGCGCCGGCGGCGACGTCCCAGGGGCCGAGGGCCTGCTCGAAGTAGCCGTCGAAGACCCCGGCGGCGGTCCAGGCCAGGTCGAGGCTCGCCGCGCCCGCTCGCCGCAGGTCCTCGAAGGTCAGCATGGCCCGCTCGAAGACCTGCACGTACTCCCCGAGCCGGGTCCGCTTGGCCCGAAAGGGGGTCCCGGTGGCGAGGACCGACTGGGACGGCGCCCGGTCACTGACCCGGATGGGGGTGCCGTTGCGGTGGGCGCCGCCCCCGGCCCGGGCGGTGTAGGTGTCGCCGAGGAGCGGGGCGTGGACGACCCCGACGATGGGCTGCCCGTCGTCGACGAGCGCGACGGACACGCCGACGACCGGGAAGCGGTGCAAGAAGTTGGTGGTGCCGTCGATCGGGTCGACGAGCCAGCCCCGCCGGCCTCGCTCTCCTCCTTCTTCCTCTCCATGGACGGGCAGGTCGGGGGCGGCGGCGGTGAGCACGGCCCGCACCGCCCGCTCGCTGGCGGTGTCGGCGTCGCTGACCCAGTCCCCGGGGCCTTTCTCGCGGGCCTCGGGCGCGGTGTCGACAGCGCCGCGGACGATCTCGCCGCCGGCCCGGGCCGCAGCGATGGCGGCGTCGAGCAGCCGGTCGAGGTCGAGGCCGCTCATAGCGTCGCGGCCGGGCGGAGCGCGTCGAGGAGCTCGGGGGTCGCCGCCGCGAGCACCTGGCGGCGCGCGTCGGGGTCGGTCACGACCAGCGACCGGCCGCGGGCGTCGACGACGGTCACACCGGACTCGGTGCAGGCCAGCAGCCCCCCGAGGTAGTCCCAGGGGCACTGCTCGAACCCGGGGTTGTCGAGGTAGGCGTC
>DAIMHT010000247.1:1773-3069 GCA_036723155.1 Actinomycetota bacterium | reverse complement strand
GTGAAGCTGTCGTGCATCGAGTTCACGGACCCGTTGGCGGTGTCGGTCGTCGCGGCCCCCCAGAGCCCCGAGGCGATGACACCGTTACGGACGTCTTTGCCTTCGAGGTTCCCGCCGGGAGAGGTCGCGGTCACCGCCTGGGTGACGCCTCCGGTGTTGAGCTTCGGGTTCCCTCCCGCTTCGAGGTACACGACCGCGACGCTGGCCGCGATCCACAACGTCGCCATGACCGCGACGACCGCATACCCCTGCTTCTTGTCCTTGACCATGCGGCCGAACGTGAAGGCGAGCGCGAAGGGGATGAGGAGGATCGAGTACAGCTCGAGGAAGTCGCTGAGCTTGGTCGGGTTCTCGAACGGGTGCGCCGAGTTGGTGTTGAAGAACCCCCCACCGTTCGTTCCGAGCATCTTGATCGACTCTTGGCTCGCCACCGGGCCACCTGGAATCTTCTGGGTGGTGCCGGCGAGGGTGTGGACCGTGGTGAACCCGTGGGTGTTCTGGATGACGCCACAGGCGAGGAGGATGACGGCGAAGAGGATGCTGATCGGCAGGAGGATCCGAAAGGTGGTGCGGACCAGATCGACCCAGAAGTTGCCGATGGTGCGCTGGCCGGCGCGTGACAGCCCCCGGATGAGCGCCACCATCACCGCCATCCCGACGGCGGCGGACGCGAAGTTCTGGACCGTGAGGCCGACCATCTGGGTGAAGTGGCTGAGGGTTGCTTCGCCGGCGTAGCTCTGCCAGTTGGTGTTCGTGACGAAGCTGACCGCGGTGTTGAGCGACAGCGCCGGGGTGACGCTGGCCACCCCGGTGGGGTTGAACGGCAGGCTGCCCTGGATGCGTTGCATGAGGTAGAGGAGCAGCACGCCGACGACGCTGAACGCGACGAGGGAGATCGCATACACGTTCCAGCGCTGCTCGCGGTCGGGATCGACTCGACACGAGCGGTAGATGAGCTGCTCGACGGGACCGAACACGCGGTCCAGCCTCGATGGCGCACCCTCGTAGACGCCGGCGATGTAGCGACCGAGCAGGGGCGCAGTGGCGCCGAGGAGCACGACGAGGGCGAGGAGCTGTCCCCACCCCGCGAGGGTCATCAGAAGCGCTCGGGGAAGAGGAGGGCGGCCACGAGGTAGAGGCTCAGCACCAGGGCGAGGACCAGCCCGGCGATGTTCTCGCCGGTCATTGTGTGTTCCCGCGCCGGTCCGGCTCGGGCTCGACCGTCAGCTCCGAGGTCTCGTCGCTCCCGATGATGCGGTCGCAACCCCGGATCAGCAGCACACACAGCGCGAAGAA
>DAIMHT010000247.1:0-1673 GCA_036723155.1 Actinomycetota bacterium | reverse complement strand
CCTCGGCGACCGCGCGCCCGAGACCGTAGCGAGGGGTTCACCCAGATGACATCGAAAGTGGCCTGGACACCGCTATACCGGTAGGGAACCAAACCCGAGGTCGTCGCTCGGAGCGGGCCCGGGTGTCGTAGGTCACAGCCGAGACGGGAGAGAGACCGGGATCGTGTCGATGCAGCTGATCGACGTCCAGTGGGGGCGCCTCCGGCCCGGGGTCACGATCCTGCGCGCCGACGGGCGACTCGAGCGCGCGTCGAGCGTCGAGCACCAGGACCACACCACCCTGGTCTGGTTCGACGACGGTCGCCTCGAACGCCACGACGACAGCGACCCGGTTCAGGTCCTGACCCGCGCCCCGTAGGCCTGGCGGGCGGGGGGCTCGCTACCGCTCGGCGACGTCGACGGGAACCCCCCGGTCCGCGGAGCGGTACGCCGCGTCGACGACGGCATGGGCGGTGAGCGCGTCGGCGAACCCCGGCGACGGCGGTCGACCGTCCCGGATCGCGTGGATCCACGCTCGATCCTCGACGTAGGTGTAGAAGACCACGTCGTCGCGAGTGATCCCCAGGGCCTCGAAGTGACGATCGCGGAGTGCGGTCAGGTCCAACCGCTCCGCGGGGCGGTCGGCGACCTGGATGAGGAAGCTGTCCTCGGGCGCACCGACGAGAAAGTCGGTGGTGACCTCCACCGCCGCGTGTTCGAAGAAGGTCTCGAGTCGTCGTTCTTCGCGGCCCCGCACCCCGTTGAAGATGGTCAGCAGCGTCCCGACGACACCCGAACGGTGCTCCAGGACGAGGGCCGCGACGTCCTCCACGTCGTAGCCGAACACCCGGCGGCTGACCGCCGACACCCGGATCGGCGGCCCGAACAACCAGGTGAGGATGTCGACGCTGTGGATCGAGTGCTCGAGCAGCGCGCCACCGCCGGCGTCGGCGCGGCGCGATCGCCACGAGCTGTGACCGTCCACGATGTCGCCCGTCGGCCAGTACTGGTCGTCGCGGAGGGTGTAGCCCATCGCCCCGCCGACCTCGCCCGAGGCGACGATCCGCCGCAAGTGGTTGTGCAGCGGATGAAACCGCGAATGGAAGCCGACCTGAGCCGGGACCGGGGCGACGGCCTCCGCCAGCTCGCGCACGACCTCGAAGGTCGGCGCCAACGGCTTCTCACAGAACAGGGGCTTGCCGGCGGCGACGGTCGCGAGGACGAGGTCACGGTGCGCCGCCGTGGGTGCGGTGATCATCACCGCGTCGACCTCGGGGTCGGCAATGACGGCCCCGGCGTCCGCGTGCAACCGGGCGAAGGGACAGTTGCGATGGACGGCGTTTCGGGCCTCCTCGGACGGGTCGGCGGCCGCGACGGCCCGGATCTCGCCGTCCTCGACCAGCCGGCGAAGCCCGTCGGCGTGGATCTGGCCGATCATCCCGCAGCCGACGAGCCCCACCCCGATGACGTGATCGTCCACTCGTCTCCTTCCTGCCCCGACGCCGCGAGCCAGCCTCGCAGACGAGCGGTCCCGAAGCGCCGACCGTGTCCCCGTCAGCGCCGACGTGCCGCGACGGGTTTGTCGCCCGCAACCCGTGGGTAAGTCCTGGGGGATAGAGGGACCCGGGGCACGGGACATGACGACGCCACAACTGGACAGCTGCCGCTCCGTCGAGGACTTTCGACACGAGGCG
>DAIMHT010000246.1:0-3084 GCA_036723155.1 Actinomycetota bacterium | reverse complement strand
CGCAGTGCGCTCACGTCGGGGCCCCAACTCCAGGCCGTGGCCGCCATGCGAATCGATCTGGCGAACGGCGGCTGGGGAGGATCCCATTCGATGCTTCCCTGGTCGCGCGCGAAGCAAGACTGCCAGAAGGCGGGAAAGGCGATCGCGCTGCGGGCGCGCGTCAAGCCCGACGAGTTCGTGCCCGGCCGGGAACTCGACGCGTTCGACCAGATCATGTGCCGCACCGGCGGCACTGGTCCGGCCCGCCTCGTGCTCGCCAACAGCACCTTCGGTGCGAACCATCTTCCCGACCACGTCCGGTCCTCAAGGATCTACCTGCTCGACGGTCGCCGCGGTGACGCCCAGACCCTCCAAACGGCACTGGCGCGCTTCCGCAACCGCACGGACTCGGCCGGACTGCACGTCCGACCTCTGCGGGACCTGAAGTAACTCGTTCGCCTATCGGGACGAGCGGGCCGCAGCCGAGCCCGCCGGACGGTCGGGGGTCGACGATCGGTACACCGTGAGGCAGATCGTGCTGAAACACTGCCGCCGGCCGA
Organism: Actinomycetota bacterium; assembly: GCA_036723155.1. Classification (GTDB taxonomy): domain Bacteria; phylum Actinomycetota; class Acidimicrobiia; order IMCC26256; family PALSA-555; genus PALSA-555. The sequence goes on along the minus strand of DAIMHT010000246.1, from coordinate 2,545 downwards.
CCGCCCGGTACGGCGGAGGCGGCACGATCGCCCGCGGCTGACCGGGAACGTCGACGAAGTCGATGGTGCCGCCGCCGGCTAGGACGTCGGCAGGGTAGGAGCGGAGGACGGCGCCGTGCGGGAACGCGGCGGTTCCCCAGTACCAGGGGACGTCAGCCGACACGATCCGGGTGCGCGCCCGCGTCGTCGGCGCGCCGTAGTGCAGAAGGAGGAGGTACGCCGCGGGCGCGCTCGATACGAGGTCGTGGCGCCCGATGTGCCCGTTCAGCCGCCGGACCAGGGCGGGCGTGTCGGGCTCGGTGAGCGCGAAGCTGAGCACGACCGCCGCGACCGCCAGCGCGATGCACGCGAGGCGCCGCCACGGGAGGTCGGCGAACCCGAGCCCGACGAGCACGACGAGGGGACCCCACATCACCGAGGCGTACCGGGCCTCGACGAGCGGGTGCCAGATGCTGATCACGACCAGTCCGGCCACCGCACCGAGCGCGCCGAGGCCGAGATAGGACGCCGACCGTCGGAGCTCGCCCGTCCTGGCCCGCCAGCGGGCGAGCACCCAGACGAGCGCCCCGAGACCGACGACGATGACGACCGCCTGGACCACGTCGAGCGCGACCTCGCCCGGAACACCGGGGTCGATCGAGGGACCGGCGAAGAATTGCCCGACGACTCCACTGAGCGTGGAGAACCCGACGCCGCCGACCCAGAACGGGCCCGACCCGTGCGAGAACTGCGCGCGGGCGTAGACGAGCCACGGGACCAGGATGAGCGCCCCGGAGCCGGCCGCGACGACTGCCCGCACCATCGTTCGTCGTGACGGCCGAAGCACGACGAGGGCCGCCCCCAGTTGCGCCGCGATCGCGAACGCCGCGAAATAGTTGGTGGCGAGCGCCGCCGCGGTGCAGGCCGCGTACACCAGAAGGCGGGGCCAGCCGGGGCGCTCGACGAGGCGCCACAGCGCCAGCGCCGCCGCGAGCACGAGCGTGGTGGCCAGCGCGTACATGCGGGCGTCGCGCGATTCGAGCACCAAGCTCGGCAGCACCGCGAAGGTGCCTGCGCACCACAGGCCGACTCGGTCGCCGCCGACGCGACGGCCGAGGGCGGCGCCGAGCGGGATCGCCGCGATCCCGGCCAGCGCCGACAGGGCCCGCAGCCCGGCGGGGCCGCCCCAGACGCTGAGGATCGCGTGCTGGAGCAGGTAGGAGAGCGGCGGCGCCGAGTCGTGCGCGACGACGCTGAGCATGGCGCCGAGCGATCGGTGCTGGGCCAGTGCGGTGAACGCCTCGTCGCGCCAGAGCGGCTGACGTCCGAGCAGCGCGAATCGGAGCAGGGCGCCACCGGCGGTGATCGCCAGGACCAGCGCGGTGAAGCGATCCGGCCGCAGGCGCGACGGACGGGAGAGCGGACCGGCCGGCTGATTGGGTGTGGCCGGCGAACGTGGTTCTCGTTCAGCGAGAACCGCGGGTCGCGGGGTCATGGCCCACCAGAGGGAAGTTGGACATCGGGATGCGGAGGCGAGGTGAGCATAGGACGGGGGCCCTTCAAAACCGGCATAAGGGTGGGGGCTGACGCCGCCCACGGGTTTGGGGCTCGACGGCCCGAGCTCAGTGGGCTCCGGTCGGCGACACGGTGAGCACGAGCACCGCCGGGTTCCCGTGCGGGTCACGGGCGGCCACGACGGCCCGAGCGGCGGCAGCGCCGCCGACGGCGCGCGCGAGCTCGGATCGGCTGCCGGCGACGACCCGCGCGAAGCGGCGGAGATTAGCGATCCTCGTGCCCGGCCGGATCTGCGTCGGCGGATGGCCGGAGTCGAGGAAGTCAATGTCGAACGCTGAGTAGTCGTCGACGATGACTGCCGTGCTCGCGCCGTGATCCGCGGCGCGAGCCAGCGCGACGAGCGCGAACGAGTACGCGTTGTACCGGTCCTGCACCGGCCGGCTGAAGTAGGCATTCGCCGTGAGCGCCCCGGTCGCGACGAGACCCGCGGCGAGAGCGACGACCCCGGCGATCCAGCCCCACCGACGCCAGCGGCGGGCCAGCTCGGTGACGACGGCGACACCACCGATGGCGACCAGCGCACCGACGAACGGCGCGAGGCCGAGGTTGCGAAGGAAGTGCGGAGCGGAGCCCTCCGTCGCAAGCAGCGGGGGGACCAGGAAGACCACGATCCCGAGGAGCACGAGGCGGTACGGGGGGTCCTGGCGTCGACGCCACGCGACGATCGCCCCGACGCCGGCGAGGGCCGCCAACGGCCAGCTGAGCAGCGGCGCTCCACCGACGTTGTGGCGCGCGTTGGGGTCCCCGACGAACGCGAACTGGCCGAGCGTCCGGACCACGTGCACGACGAGGCTGTCGTGCCCGTTGCCCCGATTGAAGAGGCTGGTCTCGGCGCCCCGCCCGAAGTAGTTCGCGGGATCGGTCAGCGCGACGTACAGCATCGGGCCGCCCACAACCAGATAACCCCCGACGCAGGCGCGGATGTGCTTGACCATCGCGTCGTACGTGGGGCGGTTCGAGCGGCGGAGGGTCCAGAGCCACGCGACGACGA
>DAIMHT010000245.1:0-3098 GCA_036723155.1 Actinomycetota bacterium | reverse complement strand
GCCAAAGGCTGGCTCCAAGCACCCATCACCTGGAAGGAAGGCCGGATCCCGGCGGCGTTCACGCTCGCCGGCGTCTACCTCTACTCGCGTCTCACCACGGACACCCCGCCCAACGGCTGGCCGGTCTGCTTCGTCGCCGTCGTGTTCACGATCGTGTGGCTCCAAGCGGTCGCCGGCATCCAAGGCGCGGTCAACGAGCTCGCCATCGGCAACGAAGGCGAAGCGCAACGCCGAGCCGAGGGCCTCGGGCAGCCGCCCATCGACGTCGACACCGCCGTGGCGCCCGTCGCCGCGCCCGTCGGGGGAGCCGAGTGACCGAGAACAGCATCCGCACCTTCGAGCGGACCGCCCGACCCGGTGCCCTGCTCGACGCGTCCGGGATCACGAAGCGCTTCGCCGGAATCACGGCCCTCGACGGCGTCGACCTCGACGTGCAGCCCGGGGAGATGGTCGGGCTCATCGGCCCGAACGGGGCCGGCAAGACCACCTTCTTCAACTGCCTCCTCGGGATGCTTCGCCCCGAGGGCGGCACCGTCCAGTTCGACGGCCACGACATCACCCGCCTCCCCGTCCACAAGCGGGCCCGTCTCGGGTTCGGGCGGACGTTCCAGCGTCTGGAGCTGTTCTCGGGGATGACGGTCCGCGAGCACTTCCTCGTCACCGAGCGGGCCCGGCGCGGAACCGGTCGGCTCTGGAAGGACCTGTTGAACCTGGCCAAGCCCAACGCCGACGAGCAGGCGCTCGCCGAGCGGATGATCGAGATCGTCGGCCTCCAGGCCGAAGCCGACCAGCCGGTCGAATCCCTGAGCCTCGGGCGAGGCCGTCTCGTCGAGCTGGGCCGGGCGTTGATGACCCAGCCGAAGCTGCTGCTGCTCGACGAGCCGTCGTCGGGCCTCGACGTCCGCGAGACCGCCAGCCTCGCCGACAAGCTCGCCGTGGTGCAGACCCAGCACGAGTTCGCGGTGCTGCTCGTCGAGCACGACGTCGAGATGGTCTCGAACCTCGTGACCCGCCTCTACGTCCTGGACTTCGGTGAGCTCATCGCGGCCGGGCCCACCCAGGCGGTGCTCGGCGACGACGCCGTCCGCAAGGCCTACCTCGGAGACATGGTGTGACCAAGGACCAGCCGGCCCCGGCGCCGATCCTCGAGCTGCGCGACATCGAAGCCAGCTACGGGCCCTTCCGCTCCCTGTTCGGCGTGTCGTTCGCCATCCAGGAACAAGGCGTCACCGCGCTCCTCGGCAGCAACGGGTCGGGCAAGACCACCGTGGTGCGAATCTGCTCCGGCCTGCTGCACCCGACCGGCGGGCAGCTCCTCTACCGGGGCGACGACGTCTCCCGGATGCGCGCCTACAAGCTGGCCCGCCTCGGGGTCGTGCACGCGCCGGAAGGGCGGTCGGTGTTCGCGACGCTCACCGTCGAGGAGAACCTGGCCCTCACGTTCCGGCAGGCGTTCGGCCGCCGCGGCTGCCGCGAGGCGATCGACCGTTCCTATGACCTCTTCCCCCGTCTCGGGGAACGGCGCCGCCAGCTGGCCGGCACGCTCTCGGGCGGTGAGCAGCGCATGCTGTCCCTCGCCCGGGTGCTCGTCCGAGCACCGAAGCTGCTCATCACCGACGAGCTGTCCCTCGGCCTCGCGCCGGTGATCATCGACGAGGTCTACGAGACGCTGGCCACGATCCGAAGCGCGGGGACGGCGTTGCTCATCGTCGAGCAGCACATCCATCAGGCGCTGACGCTCGCCGATCACGTCGTCGTGATGGCGAAGGGTCGGATCAGCCTCTCCGGCCGCACCGACGAGCTCGGTGACATCGCCGCGCGGATCATCCCCGCGGTGCAGGGCGACCACCAGATCTCCGGCAACGGCGCCGGGTCGTAGGCGCACCGCGCAACGCGGTGGCCGTGGTCAGGGGCCGCGCGCCTCGCGCGCGGCCCCCTGACGGACGGCTACATGATTGAGCAGGGACCGCTCTGGGTCACCGTCGAGTCGCCGAGGGCCACGGTGTCACAGAACGTCTGCTTCGACACCTTCCAGACCCCCTTCTCGATCACCGCCGTGCCCGGAGTCAAGATGCCCGGGGTGTCCTTGCCGGAAAGGACCAGGTCGGCCTTGACGGTCGCCGTGGTCTTGTTGGTGCATGTCACCGAGAGCACCTTGACGTTGGTGGTGGTGGCAGCGGCCGCGTTGGCGGCCTGGCCCTTCTCGAACAACGCCACCAACGCCGGGTCGCTCATGCCCCCGATGTAGGCCTCTTTGGCGGCATTCGGGTACATCTTCGGGCCGTCCAGGAAGTAGTCGTATGCCACCTTGATCTGCTTGGTGGCCTGCGCCTTCGTGCTCCCTGCACACGGTGCGGCCTTCGGTGCGCCCTTGGCCTCGGCGCCCGAGACGCCGACGACGAACGTCCCGACGGTCACGAGCGCGGTCAGTAGCGCGACTGCTCGGATTCGCATGTTCCCCCCATTGATCTTCGACTCTGACACCAGTGTCAGCAATATAACCGGGGGCCTCGCGGGATGGGGCGCGGCTTCGGCGAACCTCGGGGCGAGGCCCACGGCGGGCGCTCACATGATTGGCCGGCACGGGTCGGCCTCGGACCCGCGAGCACACGGCAAAGTGGGTTGGTGGCCTGGTTGGGGTTCCGGCCGTGAATCCGCACTCGGCGAGGCCGGTGACGTACCCGCGGCCCTGCTTCAGCCCCGCTGCCCCGGCCGACGCAAGCGGCCGCGAACGCTGGTGCTCGGCACCCCTCGCGATCGTCGGCGAGCTGGCGGGCTTTAGGAACGCAACACCGGCGTCGCTCGGTCTGGCTGCACGCCCCGCGCCGCGGCGCCGAACAGCCCCGCGTGGGTTACCGCGGCGAGCGTCGTGACCAGATCGTCGCGGTCCACGTGGATCTGATTGGCCTCGAGGTAGTAGTTGGCGCGTTCGATCATCGCGACGAGCGTGAGGGCGCCGACCCGGGCGTCGACGTCGGGAGCGGCGACCCGAAGCCGGGTCGCGAGCTCCAGCGCGAACTGCGAGATCAGGTCGCCGCCGACCTGACCGAGCTCGCTGTCGACGATCTCGGCTTCGGTCCAGGTGCGCAGCAGCGCGC
>DAIMHT010000244.1:0-3101 GCA_036723155.1 Actinomycetota bacterium | reverse complement strand
GGTCCCGCCAGGTGCCGAGCAGGTCGGTGAGGGCGCCGAGCTCGGTGCCCTGGTCCCATCCGATCCCCTCGATCTGGTTGGGCAGCCGGGTCCGGGCGAGTCGCTCCCGCAAGTCGGTGAGCGTCGCGTCCGGGATGTCGATGCGGAACGGCTCGAGCGTGAGTGCCATCAGTCGAACTCGGCCGGCACGGATATGGCCCGGTCGAGGAGCGCGTCGTACCGGTTGCGCACCAGTGCCTCGAACCCGTCGGTGGTCGGGATCCAGAACTGGCGGGCCCGGACGGCGTCGAACACGATCGCCGCGACCTCGTCGGGGTGTCGGCCGCCGGTCGAGGTCTGTTGCTTCAGGACGTCGGCGACGAAGTGGTGATCGGGGGCGGTGACCTCGCTCGGGGGCTCGTCGGGACGGTTGCGGGTCGAGTCGGCGATCCGAGTGTCGACGAGACCGGGCACGAGGCACGAGACGCCGATCGTCGACCCTTGCGCCCGCAGGTCATGAGCCAGGCACTCGGTGAGCGCGGCGGCCGCGAACTTGGAGACGACGTACGGTCCCGAGTACGCGACGGTGATGAGACCGGCCATCGACGCGGTGTTCACGATGTGGGCGTCGGTGTCCTGCTCGAGCAGGCGGGGCACGAAGGCCCGAATGGCGTGGAGGATGCCCCACACGTTGACGCCGATGACCCAGTCCCAGTCGGCCTGGGTTCGTTGCCACACCACCCCGGCCTGGAAGACCCCGGCGTTGTTGCAGAGCAGATGGACGGCGCCGAACCGGTCGAAGGTCTGGTCGGCGAGGGCCTGGACCTCGTCGGCGCGGCTCACGTCGGTGCGGATCCCGACCGCGTCGGCCCCGAGGTCCCGGACCTCGGCGACGGCGTCCTCCAGGGCTTGCGTCTCGACGTCGGCCAGCACGACGCGCATGCCGTCGCGCGCGGCGTGACGGGCGAGACCTCGGCCGATGCCGCTGGCGGCTCCGGTCACGACGGCGACGCGGCCGGCGAAGTCGTCCATCAGCGCAGCGACCGGAAACAGGCGCGGACGTCTTCGACGAAGAGCTCCGGCTGCTCCATGGCCGCGAAGTGCCCACCGCGGGGCATGTCCGCGTAGTGCACCAGGTTGTAGTCGCGTTCCGCCCACCGTTTCGAGGTCTGCATGATCTCCTTCGGGTATCGCGCGTACCCCGTCGGGACCTCGACGCGGGTTCCGAGGTTGAGCTGTCCCGACCGCAGCGCGTGGTCGAACTCGTAGTACAGCCGCAGCGACGAGTGCGCGGTGTCGGTGACCCAGTACAACATGACGTTGTCGAGGAGCTGGTCTTTGGTGAAGCTGCGCTCGATGTCACCGTCGCAGTCGGACCAGGCCCGGAACTTCTCCACGATCCAGGCGCACAGCCCGGCGGGTGAGTCTTCGAGGGCGTATCCGAGCGTCTGGGGCCGGGTCGACTGGATCCGGACGTAGCCGCCTTCCCCGTCCATCATCCGGCCGAACCCGGCGAGGGCGGCCTGCTCGTCGGCGGTGAAGGTGGCCGGGTCGTCGCTGCCGGGGTTCGGGATCGCCATGTTCACGTGGATCCCGGCGAGGTGGTCGGGGTCGGCGAACGCCAGCTCGGCGGTGATGAACGAGCCCCAATCACCACCTTGGGCCGCGTATCGCTCATAGCCGAGGCGGGCCATGAGCTCCGCCCAGGCGGCGGCGATCCGAGCGGTGTGCCATCCCCGGTCGTGGGTGGGGCCGGAGAAGGCGTACCCGGGCAGTGACGGACACACGACATGGAACGCGTCGGCGTTGTCACCACCGTGACGGGCGGGATCCCGCAGCGGGTCGATGACGGCGAGGAACTCGACGATCGAGCCCGGCCACCCGTGCGTGAGGACGAGGGGCAGCGCGCCGGGGACCGGCGACGGCGCGTGGAGGAGATGGATGTTCTGGCCGTCGATCTCGGTCGTGTGATGCTCGTACTGGTTCAGGCGCTCCTCGGTCGCGCGCCAGTCGTACCCGTCGTCCCAGTAGCCGACGAGGTCGCGCAGGTAGTCGAGGTCGGTGCCGTAGTCCCAACCCGTCCCCGGGATCTGGGTCGGGAATCGGGTGCTCGCGAGGCGGCGGCGCAGGTCGTCGAGCGTCGCGTCGGGCACGTCGACGCGAAACGACTCGATCGCCGCGGCCATCGGCTCAGTAGTGCAGCAGGAAGCCGTCGCGGATGGGCTCACGGGACTCGTAGAAGGGCGTGAGCGCGGCGTCGACGGCCTTCGAGGTCCAGTGATGCTCGGGGGTCTCGAACTGCCGCGCCACCGTCGGGCCCGCGAGGACGCTGATCTGGCGGCCCCACACGACGAACACCTGGCCGGAGATTCGCGCCGCGTCGGGCGAGCCGAGATACGCGACGAGCGGCGACACGTTCTCGGGGGCGAACACCTCGAAGTCGCCGTCGGTGGCGTCGAACCCACCGAGGTCCTCGGTCATCTGGGTGCGGGCCCGGGGGGCGATGGCGTTGGCCGTGACCCCGTACCGGGCCATGCCCTGCGCGGTGCTCAACGTCAGCTGGATGATCCCGCCCTTGGCGGTGGCGTAGTTGGGTTGACCGGCGCTGCCGAGCAACCCGGCCTCGGAGCTGGTGTTGATGATGCGGCCGTACACGGGGCCGTCGGCGGTCTTGGACTCGTTGCGCCAGTGCTCGACGGCGTGCCGGCTGGGACAGAAGTGCCCCTTGAGGTGGACGCGGATCACGGCGTCCCACTCCTCTTCGCTCATGTTGAAGAGCATCCGATCCCGGAGGATGCCCGCGTTGTTGACCAGGACGTCGAGCTGGCCCCAGGTGTCGACCGCGAGGTGGATCATCGCCTGCGCGGTGTCCCAGTCGGCCACGTCGCCGGTGTGGGAGATCGCCGTCCCGCCCGCGGCCTCGATCTCGGTGACGACGGCATCGGCGGGGTTCTCGCTCCCCGCGGGCGCGTAGTCGTTGACGACCACGCGGGCGCCCTCGGCGGCGAACGCCAGCGCGTGCGAGCGCCCCAGGCCCCGCCCGGCGCCGGTGATGATCGCCACCTTCCCGTCCAGCATCCCCGGCATGCGAGGGTCCTCTCATTGGTCTGTCGCGCGGCCGG
>DAIMHT010000243.1:1439-3104 GCA_036723155.1 Actinomycetota bacterium | reverse complement strand
CGGGGTTCGGGGACGCTGAAGCCGGCGATCTGTTGGATCGGGACCTCGGAGCCGTAGGCGTCGACCTTGAGCTTGTCGACCAGCGCCGAGTTGGCCCGTCCGGTCCGGACGCTGGCGAACTCGCCTTTGAGGTGAGCGATCGCCTTGCGCATCTTGTCCTTGCAGTCGTCGATGACGAGGTCGGCCATCTCCGAGTTCTGATCGCTCATGCGTCGCTCCCCGGGCCGTTCACGTGGTGGTGCTCACGAGCGTGCCGATCGGCTCTCCGACCAGGGCCCGGCCGATGTTGCCGGGCTGCATGACGTCGAAGACGATGATGGGCAGCCCGTTGTCCATGCAGAACGTGATCGCGGTGGAGTCCATGACCGCCAGGCGCCGGTTGAGGACCTCGAAGTGGCTGACCTCGAGGAGCTTCACCGCGTCGGGGAACTGGAGCGGGTCGGCGGAGTAGACGCCGTCGACGCCGGAGTGGGTGCCTTTGAGGATGGCTTCGGCGCCGATCTCGGCGGCGCGTAACGCCGCGGTGGTGTCGGTGGTGAAGTACGGGTTGCCGGTCCCGGCGGCGAAGAGGACGATGCGGCCCTTCTCGAGGTGGCGGACGGCGCGCAGGGGGATGAACGGCTCCGCGACCTGGGCCATGGCGATGGCGGTCTGCACCCGGGTGGGCTGCCCGACGGCTTCGAGGGCGTCTTGGAGGGCGAGGGCGTTGATGACGGTGGCGAGCATCCCCATGTAGTCGGCGCGGGCGCGGTCCATGCCTCGGGTGGCGCCGCTCATGCCGCGCCAGATGTTGCCGCCGCCGACGACGACGGCCAGCTCGACGCCGAGCTCGCTGCGGGCGTTCGCCACCTCTTCGGCGATGCGTTGCACGACGACGGCGTCGATGCCGTAGCCGGTCTTGGTGTCGGCGAACGCCTCCCCCGAGAGCTTCAGCACCGCTCGGCGGTAGCGGCTCTCAGCCACGACGTTCCCTCCTCGATGGTGGACCGGCGGCCCGGCCGGGCCCGATGCCGGGGTCCGGTGGGATCAGTCCTCGCCGATCTTGACGCGCGCGAAGCGTCGCACGCGGGCATCGGGGTTGAGGCCGGCGAGGAGCTTGGCGATGGTCTGCTTCGGGTCCCGGACGAAGGGCTGCTCGACGAGCACGTTGTCCTTGTAGAACCCGTTCAGGCGGCCTTCGATGATCTTGGGGATCGCCTGCTCCGGTTTGCCCTCGTTGCGGGTGAGCTCCTCGAACACCGCCCGCTCCTTGTCGAGCACCTCGGCCGGGACGTCGTCGCGGGTGAGGTAGCGGGGCGCGGCGGACGCGATGTGCAGCGCGATGTCGTGCGCCACCTCGCCGGCCTGGGCATCGGAGCGGTCGACGCCCCCGAGGTCGACGAGGACACCGATGGTGCCACGCCCGCTCTGGACGTGCTTGTAGCCGTCAAGAATCCCATCGGCGGCCTCGAAGACGATGACCCGTCCGACGGCGACGTTCTCCCCGAGCCGGGCCGCGAGCTGGGCGACGTGCTCACCGACGGTGGTGCCCTCGTGTTCGAGCTCGGCAAGGTCGTCGGTGCCGACTTCGACCGCGAGGCGGGCCAGCGCGGCGACGGTGCCGGTGAAGTCGCCGCTCTTGGCGACGAAGTCGGTCTCGGCGGTGAGCTCCACGATGGCGCCCAC
>DAIMHT010000243.1:0-1339 GCA_036723155.1 Actinomycetota bacterium | reverse complement strand
GAGGGCCGCCTTGCAGTCCATCATCCCGGCGCCGGTCGCCTTGCGGAGCGCAGCCACGTCCGCCGCGGAGACGTTCTCGTCAGCCATCGCTGGCGGCCGCGGGCTCGGTCGCGGGCTCGGTGGTGGTGTCAGCCGGGCCGGTCGGCGCCGCGTCGGGGCTCGCGGGTGCGGCCTCGGCCGCGGCGAGGGCATCGGTGGCCGCCGGGGTGTCGTCGGTGCTCGGCGCGGCGAGGCGGGCTTCGCGTTCGCGTTGCGCCGCCGCGGCTTCGTTGCGGGCCCGTTGCTGCGCCTCGGCGCGACGGGCCTGCTCGGCCGGGTCGACCGGCACTGGGGGCGGCGGGGCCGCGTTGGTGTCGGGGGTCTTGACGCCCTTGCGCTGGGCGAGGAAGCGGCCTTCCTCGACGGCGTCGGCCACGATTCGGCTCATCAGGTTCGCGGAGCGGATGGCATCGTCGTTGCCGGGGATGACGTAGTCGATGACGTCCGGGTCGCAGTTGGTGTCGACCACCGCGACGACGGGGATCCCGAGCCGGTTCGCCTCGGTGACGGCGATGTGCTCCTTCTTGGTGTCGATGACGAAGATGGCGTCGGGGAGACGTTCGAGCTGGCGGATGCCACCGAGGTTGCGTTGCAGCTTGTCGCGCTCGCGACGGACCTTCAGGCCCTCTTTCTTGATCATCTGCTCGGTCTCACCGGTGCTGACCATCCGCTCGAGCTCGTGGAGCTTCGCGACACGGGAGTGCACGGTCTGGAAGTTGGTGAGCATCCCGCCGAGCCACCGGTAGTTGACGTACGGCATCCCCGACCGGTCGGCCTGGCTTTGGATGGGCTCTTGGGCCTGCTTCTTGGTGCCCACGAAGAGGACGACGCCGCCGTCCTCGACGGTCTTGCGCACGAACCGGTACGCGGTGTCGATGCGCTCGAGGGTCTGCTGGAGGTCGATGATGTAGATGCCGTTGCGCTCCCCGAAGATGAAGCGGCGCATCTTCGGGTTCCAGCGGCGGGTCTGGTGCCCAAAGTGGACGCCAGCCTCCAACAGCTGCTTCATCGTGACGACAGCCACGATTGTCTCCTTCTCGGTTGGTCCTCCGCCCGCCGGCGTCGGGACCCGGAGGGTCAGACGACCAAGTGATGGCGAGCGTGCGTGATCCCGGGCGCGAGGCCCGAGTCGACGATCAGTCTAGCGGCGGGGTGTTCCAGCCCCTCCGAGCGGGTGTTCGCGTCCGGTGGGCCGGGAAGGGGGCGAGGATCAGGCCGGTTCGGCGAGGCGGGACCGCAGCTGCAGGATCGCCTTGGTGTGGATCTGACAGACCCGGCTCTCGGTGACGCTGAGGACCTG
>DAIMHT010000242.1:0-3112 GCA_036723155.1 Actinomycetota bacterium | reverse complement strand
TCGGCGCGGCCGGCTACATGAAAGACCATCCGCTCGAGCTCTACTACCGCGACGCGAAGCAGCTCACGATCGTCGAAGGCACCAGCCAGATCCAGCTGGGGCTGATCGCCCGCGGCGTCCTCGACCACGACCTCTGGTGGGACTAACCGGTGAGACCCCGCAACCGGATCCGACGGCCGCCGCGATGACGCCTTCCGCCGGGTTGTGGACCGACGTCCTAGGTCGCCTGGTGCGACGCGAAGAGCTGCCCGCCCCGCTCGCCGAGTCGGCCCTCGCCGCGGTCCTCGCCGGTGAGGCCACCGATGCCCAAATCGCCGCGTTCGCCATCACGCTGCGCGCGAAGGGCGAGACGCCCGCCGAGCTCGCGGCGCTGGTCCGAGCCATGCTCGCCCACGCCGACCACGTGGACTGGGACGGCCCCGAGCCGCTCGTCGACACCTGCGGGACCGGCGGTGACCGGGCGGGCACCATCAACGTTTCGACCATCGCCGCCCTCATCACCGCGGGCGGCGGCGCCTACGTGGCCAAGCACGGCAACCGGGCCGCGTCGTCCCGATGCGGTTCCGCGGACGTGCTCGAAGCCCTCGGCGTCGCCATCAACCTCGGTCCCGACGGCGTCACCCGTTGCCTCCGGGACGCGGGGATCGGCTTCTGCTTCGCGCAGCGGTTCCATTCCGCGCTCCGCCACGCCGCCACGGCGCGGAGCGAGCTGGGGGTGCCCACGACCTTCAACTTCCTCGGCCCGTTGGCGAACCCGGCGGGGGCGACTCGCCGCACCGTCGGTGTGTCCGACCCCGCGATGGCCGAGCGGGTGATCGGCGCGCTCGCCGAGCTCGGCGTCGATCGGGCGTGGGTCTTCTACGGTCACGACGGGCTCGACGAGCTCACCACCACCACGACGTCGACGGTCTATGAGCTGCGCGACGGAACGATCTCCCGGTTCGAGATCAACCCCGCCGCGCTCGGCCTCCGGCTCGTCGAACCGGCGGCGCTCGCCGGTGGCGACGCGGACAAGAACGCACAGGTGGTGCACGCCGTGCTCGACGGCCACCCGGGCCCGAACCGGGACATCGCGCTGCTGAACGCGGCCGCGGCGCTGGTCGTGGCCGGCCTCGCCGAGGATCTCCCCGAGGGGCTGGAGGCCGCCCGCGCCTCCGTCGATGATGGACACGCCCGAGCGGCGCTCGACGCGTTCGTGCGCAGCAGCGTCGCGGCTCGCGACGCCGAGGCGGCCTGAGATGGCCAAAGCCCTCCAATGCCCGAACTGCGGCACCAAGAAGCGCCTCGACGGGCTCGCGACCGACACCTTCCGCTGTGAACAGTGCGGACAGGTCCTCAAGGTCCCGCTGACGGCCCACCGGGCGCCGCGCCCCAGCGCGTCCGCGTCGCCCCCAGGTGGCGGGGCCGCGCCGCCACCGAGACGGCGGGCGCCCAGCCCCGCCTCGCCGCCCCCAGCCGCCGCGCCGTCGCCTCGAACCGCATCCCCTCCCGTCGTCGCGGCGCCGCCCCGGGAGCGCGACGCCGGGACCGTGGTGTTCCCGTCCGGTGGCGGGCCCGCCGGTCCGCCCCCCGCGCCATCCCGAGGTGCAGGGAAGCCGCCCCGCGACGCCTTGCCGCTCGCGATCCGGGTAGGGGCGTGGGTGCTCGCGGTCCCGATCGGGCTTGCGATCATCGGGATCCCTGCCCGGATACTCGGCTACCTCACCAGCCAGAAGCTGCTCGACGTCATCGTGAAGCACAACCTGTCGCGGTTCGTGCCCCTGGTCGTCATCGTCGTGTTGTGGGCGCTCGCCACCACTGTCCTGGTCGAGCTCTTCATCGAGGGTGGCCGGTGGCTCATGCTGCGCCGGCGCCGCCGCAACGACGCTGGCGGCAGCGACGGTTACGCCGCGGGACCGATGTCGCCCCCGCCGAGCGCACGCGCGCGTCGCCCCGCACGGACCCGCAGCGCGTAGCTCGGCCCCCGGGGTCGGGAACGTACGTTCGATATCCGTGACGTGCCGGGTACACTGACGAAATGGGTGACCCGGTCCGGTACCGCTGCGCCGGCTGCGGCAACGTCACCCGCTTCGATGTCGTCGCGGTCCGGCGCACCCGGGCCTTCCATCACTACAGCCTCGCGGGCGAGCTCACCGTCGAAGACGAGACCGTTCTCGACGAGCAGCTCGTCGAGGTGGTGTGCCGCTGGTGCGGTGCCACCGGTGACGACGTCATCGCCGTCGAGGAGCCGTCGGCCGAGGCCGCGAGCTCCGGGTGACGGCGTGACCGTGCAGCACGACGCACCGGCGGCGGACGTCACCGAGCCGCTGCCGATACCGGAGTCGCTGCTGGTCCCGATGCTCGACGACGCGGCCGCGGTCCTGCGCGACCTCGACCCCAATGACTTCCCCCCGGCGGTGCGGCCGCTGGCGACCTTCGGGAAGCAGGGCTTGACGACGGGTCCCGCCCGTCAGCAGCTGCGGCGGGCGTTAGACGTCGACGAGCAGTTCCGGTCCCGTGCCGCGGAGCGGTTCCTGGCTCGCGCCGCGGTGGTCGCGGTGCTCGAGACCTGGGATGTCACCCATGCCCTGCGCCGCGTGGACGACGCCGCGGAGCGCTCCGACCTGCCGTTGTTGGCCTCGGCGCTCTACGCCGCTCGACCCGAAGGGTGGGCGTTCGGGATCGGCGTCGTGTGCGCGTCGTTCGATCGCAAACGGCTGGAAAAAGAGGCGGACGACGACGCGAAGGCCCGGCAGCTGCAGCTGGCCACGCTCGACGAAGCGCGTCGCCGGGCCGACGAGGATCGCGAGCGCTCCCGCCAAGACGTGACCCGCCTCGAGGAGCAGCTCCGGGCCGAGCGGCGCTCGCGTCGTGACCGTGATCAACGAGCCGAGCAGGCTATCGAGCGCGCCGAGCGAACCCGCACGGAAGCCGAAGCGGTCATCGCCAAGGCCCGGGCCGAGACTGAGGAGGCCGAGGCCCGCCTCGAACGCGAAGCCACCCGCGCCCGCGACGCGGAACGACGTCTCCGCGAGTTGCGTCGCCGAACCCCATCCGATCGTGACGGACCGCGCACCCCTCCGGCGTCAGCCGGCAACGGGATGGACGTCACCGCGGTCGTCGAAGCCGCCCG
>DAIMHT010000241.1:0-3119 GCA_036723155.1 Actinomycetota bacterium | reverse complement strand
CTCACCGCCCGCATCCCCGGCACGCACCTCTCCCACCGGCCGCCCCCCGACGGGCCACCCCCGGCGGAGCCTCGACCCCGCCCCGAGCGGGTCCAGGACCTCCTCACCCGACACGCCCGCGGCGTCCGCGAAGGCGAGAACCCCCCACCCCGGGACGACGAACCGTGATCCGACTCAGCGCCGAGGCCCGCAACCTGAACTGGCTGGTGTCCAACTTCGTCGCCGGCGTCCCCGGCGTCACCCAAGCCGCGGTCGTGTCGTCCGACGGTCTGCTCATCGCCAAGTCCAACGACCTCGACCGCGTCGACGCCGACCGGCTGTCCGCCGTCGCGGCCGGCATGCAGAGCATCGCCCGCGGTGCCGCCGGTTCCCTCCACGGCGGCGCGGTGCACGAGGTCATCATCGAGTTCGAACATGCGCTCCTGTTCGTGATGAGTGTCAGCGAGACGTCGGTGCTCGCCGTCGCGGCGCGTCGCCCCTGCGACGCCGGCCTCATCGGCTACGAGATGGCCGTCCTCGTCGAACGGTGCGCGACCGCGCTCAGCCCCGCGCTCGTCGCCGAGCTCCAAACCGCGCTCCCGCACTAAGGGACCCGATGAGCCAGCGTGGCCCTGAACCTCGCCTCCCCCGAGTGGTGCGCCCCTACGTCCTCACCGGCGGTCGCACCCGACCCACCGGACCGACGCTCGCGCTCGACACCACCATCCGCACCGCCGTCACCGAAGTCACCGTGCCGCCCCGGCCCGACACCCCCGAAGCGGAGCGCATCGTCGAGCTCTGCCACACCCCGACGTCCCTCGCCGAGCTCGCGGGCCGGCTCACGATCCCCGTCGGTGTCGTCCGGGTCCTGGTCGGCGACCTCGCCGCGGCCGGCACCCTCATCGTCGATCCACCACCCCCACCCGGCGTCGCCACCGACGCCTCCCTCCTCGAGAAGCTGCTCGATGGCATCCGCGCTCTTTGAATCCCCGACGCGTTCGCTGCGCGCCCCGGTGTCGATGAAGATCGTCGTCGCCGGCGGCTTCGCCGTGGGCAAGACCACCTTCGTCGGCGCGATCTCCGAGATCGAGCCGTTGCGCACCGAAGCCGAGATGACCGTCGAGAGCCTCGGGCTCGACCACGCCGGACCGCTCGCGGACGCCAAGCGGGGCACGACCGTCGCCATGGACTTCGGGCGCATCACCATCGACCCGACCATGGTCCTCTACCTGTTCGGCACCCCCGGTCAGGACCGCTTCTGGTTCCTCTGGGACGAGCTGGTCCGGGGCGCCGTCGGCGCCGTCGTCCTCGTCGACACCCGTCGCCTCGACGACTGCTTCCCCGCGGTCGACTACTTCGAGCACCTCGGGGTCCCGTTCGTCGTCGCCGTCAACCTCTTCGACGGCGTCGCGACCCACCATCCCCGCAACGTCCGGGAGGCGCTCTCGGTCCCCGCCAACGTCCCCGTCGTGCTCTGCGACGCCCGCCGGCGCAGCCACGTCCAAGAGACCCTCGTGCTCCTCGTCGAAGCCGCGCTGCGCCGCGTCAACGGCGCCGCCTGAGCAACTTGCGGTCCGAGCCCGGCGGCGCCGCCGCCGGCCGCTCACCTCGCGGCCCCGGCGGGGCGCTCACCGTCATGCGTACGACAGCGTCATTGCTGTCACTACGCGAACGATGATCCGACCCGAACCGTTCCGCGACGGTTACGACTCGTCGCGTCCCTCGCGCTCGTCCAGCCGGGCCCGGAGCTCCTCCAGGAGTTCCCCGACCGCCCACAGGTGCTCCTCGATCCGGGCCACGTACGCGAACGGGGACGTGTCCGGCACCTCGTCGTCCACGTCGATCTCGTGCACCACCGCCCGGGCGAACTCCAGGCGGTCCGCGCCGACGGACAAGGTCACCATCGACGCACCCATCGACTCCGCCAGCACGTCGATCCCCGCGGTCTCCAGCCGAGCCCGCAGGATCTGCGCCGTCACCCGAGGCCAGGAACCCAACGCGACGAGTGGGCCGCGACCCGCGACCGGCCCGGCACCGCCCGTCGTGTCCTCACGGTCCCTGGCAGCCACCGAGCGCAGTGTCGCGCACCGGTAGCATCGAGCGTCGTGCCTGACCGTTTCTGGGTCGAAACCCTCGGCTGCCCCAAGAACGCCGTCGATTCCGACAAGGTCACCGCCTCGCTGCTCGCCGACGGCCTCGAACCCGCGGGCCGGCCCGACGACGCCGACCTCGTCGTCGTCAACACCTGCGCCTTCATCGACGCCGCCCGCCGCGAATCGATCGAGACCATCCTCAGCCTCGCCGACCTCCGCCGTCCCGGCGCCCGCCTCGTCGTCACCGGCTGTCTCGCCGAACGGGCCGGTCCCGAGCTCGCCGCGTCGCTCCCCGAGGTCGACGCCGTCGTCGGCTTCGCCGGCGAAGGTGACCTGGCGTCGGTGCTCGTCGACGCGCCCCGCCGCACCCCCCGCGGGGTCCGCGACCTCCTCGAGCTGCCCCGCGCCGCGCCCGCCGCGCCCTGGGCGTACGTCAAGATCGCCGAAGGCTGCGACCGGGCCTGTCGCTTCTGTGCCATCCCCACGTTCCGGGGCAAGCAGCGATCACGGACCCCCGACGCGCTCCTCGACGAGAGCCGGAGCCTCGTCACCCGCGGGGCCGCCGAGCTCGTCCTCGTCGCCCAAGACCTCGCCTGGTACGGACGCGACGTCGGCGAACCGGGAGCCCTCGCGCCCCTCCTCCAGCGCCTCGACCACGAGCTCACCCCGCTCGGCCTGCGCCGCATCCGCCTCCTCTACCTGTACCCGAGCGAGGTCCGCGGCGCGCTCCTCGACACCATGCTCACCACCCCGAGCGTCGTCCCGTACTTCGACCTCTCCCTGCAGCACGCCGACCGGGCCCTGCTCGCGCGCATGGGCCGGTGGGGGAGCGGCGACCGGTTCCTCGCCCTCATCAACGGCATCCGCGCCGTCAACCCCGACGCCGCGTTCCGGTCCTCGTTCATCGTCGGCTTCCCCGGCGAGACCGAAGCCGCTCACGACACGCTCCTCGAGTTCCTCGACGCGGCCGAGCTCGACTGGGCCGGGTTCTTCGCGTTCTCACCCGAGGACGGGACCCCCGCCGCGACCATGAGCGGCGCCGTCCCC
>DAIMHT010000240.1:0-3120 GCA_036723155.1 Actinomycetota bacterium | reverse complement strand
TGCACTCGGCGTTGGACTGGCTGGGCTGCGCGACGTTCCGGCTCGCGCTCGACGATGTCGTCGTCATGCTCGACGCGTACGTCGACCGGGTCCCGGGCGCGCCGGGCCCCGGGCTGGGGGCCGACGACATCCCTGCGGCCGATTGGATCCTGGTCGGCCATTCGCATTTCGATCACCTGTGGGGCGCGGAGCGGATCGCTCGCAACACCGGCGCCACCGTCGTCGGTTCGTACGAGACGGTGCGGGTGCTCCTCGCCGACGGGGTCCCGGCGCGCCAGCTGATCCCGGTGGCGGGCGGGGAGCGCATCGAGCTCGCCCCGCATGTCGTCGTGTCGGTGCATCCGAGTCAGCACTCCTGTGTCTGGGCGCACCGCCAGTTCCCGGGTGCCGACGCGGTGTGCCTCGGCGATCTCGGCGTCACGTACCAGGAGCGCCAGGGCCGCTTCGCGGAGCTCGGGGCCTGGCTCGTCGGGCTCGGACCGGAGGTGCTCGGCCATCTCCGGGCGAGTGATCAGCACGCGTTGGGCGACGGCGGTGCCCTCGTCTTCGTGCTCGACACCCCCGCCGGGCGGCTCCTGTACCAGGACACGTCGGGCTGCTGGACCCCGATCTTGCGGGACCTCCACCCCGACGTGGCGATCCTCGCCGCCGCCGGTCGCGGCAACCTCGACGGCGAGCCGATCCAGGGGTCGTTGGCCCAGTTCGTGGCCACCGAGGCGCGGCTGCTCGGGCCACGCCGGGTGGTCCTGGCGCACCACGACGACTGGCTCCCGGGCTTCACCGACGGCGACCTCGACGTCACCCCGATCCGCGACCAGCTCGCCCGCACGGTCCCGAGCACGGAGCTGGTGGAGCTCGACTACCTGTCCGCCTCCGACGTGCTGACACCCCGCTGATCGGCTCCCAGCATCCTGGGGCCGCCTACGATTCGGGGCCGAGCGCGACGCGCGGCCGATGGTGTGGCCGGTGTCGGTTCACGGAGCGGTGGCAGAGTCCGGTTGATTGCAGCTGCCTTGAAAGCAGCCGGCCGATGAGGCCCGGGGGTTCAAATCCCTCCCGCTCCGCGTCAGAGCGCGGTGTCAGCGCGAGACGGAATCGAAGCCGCAATAGGGGCGCAGCACGTCGGGGACGTCGAACGTCGTCTCGTCCCGCTGGTAGTGCTCCCACAGGAACACCAGGGTGCGGCCGACGGCACAGCCGGTCCCGTTGAGCGTGTGCACCAGGTGCGTCCCGTCGGCGCCCTTGACGCGCGTCCCGAGCCGCCGGGCTGAGAAGTCGCGGTAGTTGGAGCTCGACGTCAGCTCGCGGTACCGCCCTTCGGACGGCAGCCACACCTCGAGGTCGTACTTCCGGGCCGCGGCCGCGCCGAGGTCCCCGGCGGCGATGTTCACCACCCGGTACGGCAAGCCGAGCGCCGCGAGCAGCGATTCCTGGATCGCGAGGATCCGCTCGTGCTCCTCGTCGGACTGGTCCGGGGCGGTGTAGGAGAACATCTCGACCTTGTCGAACTGGTGGACCCGGAAGATCCCGGTGGTGTCCTTGCCGTACGTTCCGGCCTCGCGGCGAAAGCAGGTCGAGATGCCGGCATACCGCGCCGGGAGCGCGCCCGGTTCGAGTCGCTCCCCCCGGTGCAACGTGGACAGCGGGATCTCGCTGGTGCCGACGAGGTACAGGGCACCGTCGTCGACCTCGTAGACCTGGGCCCGGTCGGTCGGGAAGAAGCCGGCTTCTTCCATCACCGGCTCGCGGACCAGCACCGGAGGGATGACGGGCGTGAACCCCTCGGCCACGAGGCGCGCCACGGTCCAGCTCACGAGGGCCAGGTCGACCAGCACCGCCTCGCCGAGCAGCGACGCGAACCGCGAGCCGCTCGACTCGACCGCGTGGCGGGTGTCGACGAACCCCATCGCGTCGGCGAACGCGGCGTGGTCTCGACCCGGCGCCGGGATGGGGTCACCGACGGTGCGCAGCACCTCGCCGTCGTCTTCGCCCCCGTCGGGGACGGTGGGGTCGGCCGGGTTCGGGAGCCGCAGCGCGAGGTCCCGGAGCCGCCGTTCGAGGACACCGAGCTCCTCGTCCGCTTGGTGGACCTGCTCCTTGAGACCGCTGGCTTCGGCCAGCTTGGCGTCCCGGCCCGCGGGGTCACGGCCGATCTCCTTCGACACCACCTTCTGCTGGGCGCGGAGCGCCTCGACGGCGCGTCGCTGCGCGCGCTCCTCGCTGTCGAGGGCCAGGACGTCCGCGATGAGCCCGGGAGCGACCCGTTTGCGTTCGATCCCGGCGCGGTACTCCGGTTCGTCCCGGAGGCGCCGAAGGTCGATCACAGCCGTCGGGTCACGGCGCGTCAGGTCGGATCTGGACCCGCAGGTCGTCCACCCAGCCGCTGGCCTCCCGCCACGCCTCGGACGCGGCCTCACGCCGGGCGGGACCGGCGTCACCGGCGACGGGGTAGGAGCCGAGGAACTTCACGTCGGCCTGGCGGGCCGCGAGGTTGCGCAAGCAGTCCGCGACCAGCTCGTCGGCGAGGTGACCTTCGAAGTCGATGAAGAAGCAGTACTGCCCCAGCCCCCGCTTGGTGGGCCGCGACTCGAGCTTGGTCAGGTTGATGGACCGAGCCGCGAACTCTTGGAGGATGGCGAGCAGCGAACCGGGACGGTCCTCGCGCTGGAAGCACACGATGCTGGTCTTGTCGTGACCGGTCGGGGCCGGGATCCCACGGCCCACGAGCACGAATCGGGTCTCGTTCTCGGGGTGGTCCTCGATGTCGGACGCGAGGATCTCGAGGCCGTAGAGACGGGCGGCGTGGGCGGTCCCGATCGACGCCAGGTCGTCCCGCTCCGACGCGGCCACGAGGCGCGCGGCGTCCGCGGTGGAGTTCGTGGCCTCGAGCTCGGCGTCGGGAAGCTTGCGGCTGAGCCAGGTGCGGCACTGCCCGAACGGGTTCGGGTGCGAGATGACGGTGCGGATCGCGTCGATGCTCGTCCCCGGCTTGGCGCACAGGTGCAGCGACACGGGAAGGTCCACCTCGCGCTGCACCAGCAGCTCGGTGTCGAACGCCAACGTGTCGAGGGTGACGGTCACGGTGCCCTCGATCGAGTTCTCGATCGGGACGAGCCCGAC
>DAIMHT010000239.1:0-3123 GCA_036723155.1 Actinomycetota bacterium | reverse complement strand
ACGCCGCCCATGTCGGAGGGCTGGGTGGAGAGCGTCTCGACCTTCCAGCCGTGGCGACGGGCCAGCGCCTCGTACATGCGGGCCAGTTCGGCGGCCCAGAGGTTGGCTTCCTCGCCGCCCTCGGCGCCTCGGATCTCGAGGATGACGTTCCGGCCATCGTTGGGATCGGTGGGGACGAGCAGCTCGCGCAGCCGGGCCTCGAGCTGGGCCTGCCGCTGTTCCTTGTCCGCGATCTCGCCCCGCAGGTACTCGCGCATCTCGGGGTCGGGCTCCCCGGACAGCAGCTCCTGGGCGTCGGCGAGGTCAGCTTCGGTGCCCCGGAAGTCGCGGTACGCGTCGACGATCGGTCGCAGCTCGGCGTGGCGGCGCCCGGCGTCACGCGCGGCGCGCTGATCGCCGGCGGCGTAGACCTCCGGGAGACGCGACTCGAGCTTTTCCAGCTCGGTCTCGAGATCAGCGAGGCGTTCGAACACGATGCCAGGGTACCGACACCCTGTGGCGGGTCAGCTGAGCACGCCGACCGCGTCGAAGTGGGCGCCGAGGATCGGTTCGGTGTCTGCTACGCCGAGCCAATGGAGCCCGGTCGCGTACAACGTTCGGAAGTCCGTGGTCGGCACCAGGTTGTTGGTCGCGTCGAGCGTCGTGAGCGACGGGGGGGAGCCGTACCGGCCGCCCTTGACTTTGGGGCCGACGAGGAAGTGGCTGTTCGCTGTCCCGTGGTCGGTGCCACTGCCGTTCTCGGCCGGCCGGCGACCGAACTCCGAGGTCGTCATCACCAGCGCCCGGTCGGCCGCGTCTCCGAGCGCGTTGAAGAAGCCGTCGATGCCGGCATCGAGCTCCGACATCAGCGCGGGGTGCCGTTGCGCTTGACCCTCGTGGAAGTCGAAGTCGCCGACGCCGGTGATGTAGACGACGCGGGGTGCGAGCGGGGATCGGATCAGCTGCGCCGCGACCGTCAGCGACTGGCGCACGGTGCCGCCGTAGAGCGCCTGCGGGCTCGGCGCGGCAGTCGACGTGGCCGTGCTGGCGGGGTGGAGTACTTGATCGAGTTCGGTGCGGGCCTTGACGGTCAACCCGACGGCCCGCTCGACCTGGCCCAGCAGCTGGCGGCTGTCGACCTTCGCCGGCGCGAAGTGACCCCAGGACCGCAGGAGCGAGTCGGGCGCCCCGGCCCAGATCGGGAGGTGCGGTTGGAGGCCGCTGGCGTCGGCGATCGTCGTCGCGAAGGAACGCTGGCCGACCAGGGCCGGCGCGGGTTGGCTCCCGACCGCGATCGCCGCCAACGGGTCGTCGTAGCCGACGGTGGCGTCGAGGTAGCTGCCCAACCATCCGCCGGCGTCGGTGGGCCGCTCGGCGTTCCACCACACCGCGAGCGACTGGAAGTGCGAGAGGTTCGGCGGGGTGTAGCCGACACCCTCGACGATCGCGACCTGGCCGGCCTTGTAGCGCGCCGCGAGCTTCGGGAGGTTGGGGTGGAGGCCGATTTGGCCGTCGAGGTCGAGCGGCTGGGTGACACCCAGCGTCGGTCGGAGGGTGTGATACGCCGGGTCGGCGTGGGGCACGACGGTGTTGAGCCCGTCGTTGCCCCCGGCGAGCTCGACGACGACGAGGGTGCGGCCGGGCTTGGCGGAGCTGACGTCGCCGGGCCGGGGGACGGCCGCGCCGGCCGGCCCGGCCCACTCCCAGGTGCTGAGCACGTACCCGGACGACGCGACGGCGACGGTGCCGAGCCCGACTCGGCGGAGGAAGTCGCGGCGGGAGACGTCGCTCATGTGACCGCGAACTCCGGTGACATGGCCGCGAGCGCGAAACGGCGGCGGGGATCATGCTCGGCTTCGAGCACGTGCCGGGTGGTCGACGAGACGTCGAACAAGGAGAAGCGGCCGAGCAGTGCGTCGACGCTCGTGGGTGGCGATGGCGGCTGGTCGAGGGTCGCGAGCAGATCGAAGGTGCTGACGAGGTCGTGGGGGCCGAGGAGCAGCGACCCTTGCGGGAAGCCGCCGACATTGGGGGGAAGGAACGGGAGGTAGTCGGCGACGCGCAGAGCGTTCGCGACCACGCCGGGACGGCTGGGGGCGGGCGTGGTCCCACCGTTGCCGCGGGCGGCGGCTTGGCGGATCCCGACGAGCTTCTCGACGGGGCTTCGCACCCGGGTTCGGACCGCGCTGTCGGCGGTGAAGTCGGGGCCTCGGACGATGGCGTCGACGAGTCCCATGATCTGGTAGTCGCGGGCGAACGCAGCGCCGAGTTGCCGTGCCGTCGCCGCGCTCGGGTCGCGACCGACCAGGGTCCGGTACAGCTTGGTGGCGATGAACGTCCCGGTGGCCGGCTGCTCGAGGATCACGTCGAGGGCACGGTCGAGATCGAAGGTGCCGTTCTGCCCGAGGAGGGTCTTGACCCCGCGGTCGTGGCGGTTCGGGATGAACCCGGCGGCCCAGGGAGCGATCCCGAGCGCGGCGAGCCGAGACGACGCGGGGGTCCCGGCGATGTTCACGATCCAGCCGGTGAACGAACGCGACGCCGCGACGACGTCGTCTTGGGTGTACCCGGCGTCGCGGCCGACGGTGAACAGCTCGAGGCACTCGCGCCCGAAGTTCTCGTTGACCTTCCCGGCGGTGTTGGTGATCCCGTCGAGGAAGAGGAGCATCGCCGGGTCCTTCGCGACGGCGTGGAGCAGATCGGCGAAGCTCCCGGTGGCGTGGGCGCGGATGGTGACGTGCTGCTGGCGCATCAGGTACGGGGCCCGGACCTTGCGCAGGCTGGTCGCGAAGTGGTCGTGCCAGAACCAGGTCAGGCGCTCGTCAACCAGCCGCGAGCTCGACTGCATCTGGTCGACCCACCACGAGATGAGCGAGGCAATCTGAGCCGGCTGCGACGCCTTGAGCGACGCCGGCGGATCCATCGCCGGCGGCACCGGTGGGGAGCCGGGCAGGGCGAGCGCTCGGGCGATGGCCGTGTCGGTGTCGGCGAGCTGCCCGACGAGGTCGGGATGCGATCCCATCGAGAGCCGGCGCAGCACGTGGGCGATGCGCTCCCGGTCCGAGACACTCGACATGACGACAGGATCGCCCACGCCTGTGAGGGACGCGTGAAGAGGGGCTCAAGGCCCGGCCAGCCGCCGCG
>DAIMHT010000238.1:0-3123 GCA_036723155.1 Actinomycetota bacterium | reverse complement strand
GGCAGCGCCGCGGGCGCGGGCCTGTCGCTCGTGTTGGGCGCGGACCTGGTCGTGGCGGGCGCGTCGGCCCAGTTCGTCCTTGCCTACACCGCGATCGGACTCGTCCCCGATGGCGGCTCCACCTGGTATCTCGCCCGGCTGGTCGGTCTGCGCCGCGCCACCGAGCTGGCGCTGACGAACCGGGTGTTGGATGCCGACGAGGCGCTCGCCTGGGGCCTCGTCACGCGCGTCGTCCCCGACGATGCCGTCGAAGCCGAGGCCGAAGCCCTGGTCGCCCAGCTTGCCGCGGGCCCGACCGGTGCCCTCGCGGGCGCGAAGCGGCTCCTCCGTCGCTCGCTGCAAGCGTCGCTCCTCGAACAGCTCGGCGACGAGGCGATCGCCATGGTGCGCGCCGGCGAATCGAGTGATGGGCAAGAGGGTGTGCGCGCCTTCGTCGAGAAGCGATCACCCGAGTTCGGCGGGAACGGCGGCGACCCCGACGAGGAGTGACCGGTTCGGTCAGCCTCGGCGGGGTGGACGGTGGTCGGTGGCGGCACCCGCGAACGCCTGGGCGATCCCGAGCCAGTCGTTCGCCCATCGTCCGGAGACCTCCAGCGCGGTGTCGGCCGGGTTGATGCGCTGCGTCACCACGAGACAGAAGTCCAGCGCCGGGCCGCGCACCACGTCGTCGACGCGGTCGGGGCCCCACACCCACGGTTCACCATCGGTGCCGACGAGCTCGACGCGGATGTCCGCGGCGGGCAGGTCGACACCGCGGGCCCCGTACGCGAACGGTCGGGTCCGCACCCCGAGGTCGGCCACGTGACGTAACCGCGCGGTGACGGCGGGCTCCCGGCCGAGCGCGTCGCGGACGTCTTGACCGTGGGCCCAGGTCTCCATGAGCCGGGCGGTCGCGAACGACATCGCTGACATCGGACCGGCGAACCACGGCAGCCGATCCCGCGGCGCACGGGTGTGGAGCTGGGCCAGCGCGGCGGCGCGTGCCTCCCGCCACCAGCCGAGGACGGCGTCCCCGGTCATGGACCGCCCCGGCCCGACGAGCGCCTCGCTGGGGTCGGGCGCGTCGACGAGCGCCTCCCGACGACGCGCGAACTCCGCCTCGTCGCTCAGCGCGGCCCGGGCCAGGTCCTCGGAAAGCGCCAGGTGGGCGACCGAATCCCGCACGTCCCATCCCGCGGCCGGTGTCGGTGTCGCCCAGCCGCCGTCGTCGAGATCGACGACGACGCGGTCCAGGTCCGCTTCCTCCGCGGCGAGGTCGGCCAGCAGCCCCGGGTAGTCGGGTGGGGTCATACGATCCGGCTCGACTGGTCGCCCCAGTAGCGGTCGCGGAGCAGCCGCTTGTACAGCTTCCCGGTCGGCTGGCGGGGCAGCTCGGCGTCGAAGTCGATGGCGCGGGGGCACTTGTAGTGCGACAGGTGGTCGCGGCAGAAGGCCAGGAGCTCCCGTTCCAGGTCGGGGCCGCCGGCGCCGGCGTGCAGCGGCTGCACCACCGCGTGGACCCGCTCGCCCATCTCGGGATCGGGGATCCCGAACACCGCCGCGTCCATGACCTTCGGGTGGGTGACGAGCAGGTTCTCGGCCTCCTGGGGGTAGATGTTCACGCCCCCCGAGACGATCATGAAGTCGCGCCGGTCGGTCAGGTACAGGTAGCCGTCGTCGTCGAGGTACCCGATGTCGCCGACGCTGGACCACCCGCGCTCGTCGCGGACGGCGGCCGTCTTGCCCGGATCCTTGTGGTACTCGAAGCGCATCGTGCGTTCGCTCGGCTCGAACCACACCACGCCCGGGTCACCGGCGGCGCACTCGTAGCCACCTTCGTCGATGATGTGCACGGTCGTGAAGAACGGCCGACCCACTGACCCCGGGTGCGCGAGCCACTCCTCGCTCGTGATCATCGTCGAGCCCATGCCTTCGGTCGCGCTGTAGTACTCGAACAGGATCGGGCCCCACCATTCGATCATCTGGCGCTTGATCTCGACCGGGCACGGCGCGGCGGCGTGCACCGCGACGCGCAGGGACGAGACGTCGTATCTCTCCCGGACCCCCGCCGGAAGCTTCAGCATGCGGACGAACATCGTCGGCACGAACTGGCCGAGGTTCACCCGGTACCGCTCGATCGCGGCCAAGGCCCCCTCGGGATCGAAGTGCTCCAGGATCACCGCGGTCCCGCCGAGCCGCGTCACCGAGATGCAAAACTGCAACGGCGCCGAGTGATACAGCGGCGCGGGCGACAGGTACACGGTGTCCTCACCGACGCCGTAGGTCGACTGGAACCCGGCCAGCGCGGCCTGCGGGTTCCCGACCGGGACGCGCTCCAACGCGTATCGGATGCCTTTGGGCCGCCCCGTCGTGCCCGACGAGTACAGCATCGCGTGACCCTCGAGCTCCTCCGCGAGGGGCTCCGCCGGGTACGCCGCGACGGCGTGGTCGTAACGCTCGTACCCGTCCACGGTCGCATCCCCCACCATGAGCCGCGTTGCCACCCGGTCTGGGAGGTTCGGGGCGAGCTCGGAGGCGGTCGCGGCGAGCGCGGCCGACGTGACGAGCGCGGTGGCGTCGCAGTCCTCGACGATGTAGGCGACCTCGTCGGCGTTGAAGTGGTAGTTGATCGGTGTGAAGTAGAGCCCCGAGCGCTGCGCGGCCCAGCACACCTCGAGATAGCGCTCGTTGTTGTCCATGAAGATGGCGAGGTGGTCACCGAAGCGCAGACCCCGGGCGTAGAGGAGCTGCGCCAGCCGGTTGGAGCGCTCGTCGAGCTCCCGGTAGGTCACCGTGAGCCCCGATCCGGCCAGCACGTAGGCGGCCTTGTCGGGATGCTGTTCGGCGTGCGGCGCGGGCCACATCTCAGGCTCCGGTGGCTCGTCAGTCGCCGCGGACGTGCTCGTCCTTGACGCGCACCTTCTCCGCGAGGTCGGCCTGGTGTTGCTCGACCCGGGACCGGAGGGACTCGTCGCCGGTGGCCAGGATGCGAACCGCGAGGAGCCCGGCGTTGGCCGCGTTGCCGATGGCGACGGTCGCGACCGGGATTCCGGTCGGCATCTGCACGATCGAGAGGAGCGAGTCGAGACCGTCGAGATGCTCGAGCGGCACCGGGACACCGATGACCGGCAGCGGCGTCATCGA
>DAIMHT010000237.1:1968-3132 GCA_036723155.1 Actinomycetota bacterium | reverse complement strand
GACCTCATCGAGGAGATCGTCCACATCCACCAGTACTTCATCACCCACCACGGGGCCCGCCTGGCCCGAGAGCTCGGCCTCGATCCCACCGCGGCCCCCGTCGACGTCGACGCCATCAAGGCCGGGTTCCTCGTCCCGGCCGACGTCGACCGCCTCACCTTCGCCGACCTCCAGGAGCGCCGTCGCACCATCTTGAAACGGATGGGCACCAAGCCCTCTCGCCGCCGCTGACGGGCCGCGCCAGAATCGGGGGGTGCCCGAACTTCCCCAGATGCAGGCGCTCGCCGAGCGACTCGACGCCGAGCTCGCCGGGCGGACGCTCACCGGGTGGGAGCCGCTCGGGTTCGCCGGCCTCAAGACGGTGACGCCATCACCGGACGAGCTGACCGGACGGACGCTGCAAGGCGTCGGACGCCGCGGGAAGTACCTCGTCTTCGACTTCGACGGGACCGCGGCGCCGGCGCCGCGGGTGCTCATCCACCTCTCCCAAGCGGGGCGGCTCGACGTCGAGCAGCCCCCCAAACGCAACCGGGGCGGGAAAGGAGGCGTCGTTCGGCTCCGCTTCGGCGGCGACGAGCGGCCCGAGGTCGCGGTCCTCGTCCGCGAGCACGGCACCGAGCGCAAGGCGGCCTGGTGGGTCCTCGCCCCCGGCGACGACGGTCCCCTCGCCCGGCTCGGGCCCGAGCCCGAGGACGACGCCTTCGCCGAGCTGATCCTGCACGGCACGGATCGCCGCCGGGTGCACACGCTCCTCCGGGATCAGTCCACGGTCTCCGGTGTCGGACGCGGCTACGCCGACGACGCGCTCTGGCGCGCGCAGCTCTCCCCGTACGCGACGCTCGCGGGTCTCGACGCCGCGCAACGCCAGGCGCTCCTCGACGCGGTGCGCGCCGTGCTTCATGACGGGCTCGACCGGGAACGGACCCGGACCGGGGGGCTGTCGGAGCCGAAGCTCGGCGGCCACTTCGAGATCCACGGACGCAGCGGCACGCCCTGCCCCCGGTGCGGGGACCCGATGCGGCGGGTGTCCTACGACTCCTACGAGGTGACGTACTGCCCCGCGTGTCAGACCGACGGCAAGGTCCTCGCCGATCGTCGCCTGTCACGACTCGTCAAGTAGCTCGACCCGACCCCGTCAGGCGCCGGGCCGTCGATCACCAGCCC
>DAIMHT010000237.1:0-1868 GCA_036723155.1 Actinomycetota bacterium | reverse complement strand
ACGGTCCCGTCGAGCACCACGCGCAGCGAGCGGGGGGTGGCCTCGAGCCGGGGCGGCCGCGGGTACGCCCACACCGATTCCTGACCGGGGCCGGTCGGGTCGGGAACGGAACGGGACGGGTTCACCGGCCCAGGATCGCGGAGATTCAGCCGGTGGTGACGGTGCCGGTGTTGACGACCTCGAACTGCGCGCCGGGCACGGTCTTGAGCTGGTTGAGGTCGGTGTCGTTCCAGCGGCTGTCGGCCGCGCCGGTGATGTAGAAGTTGGTGCCGTTGTCGGCGACGATCATCCCGTAGGTCTTGAGGGCCTGGAGCACGATGAGGGCCTCACCGTGGTACGGCGTCAGGTCGAAGCTCGCCTTCAGGCGGAACCGCATCCCCATGGCGGGCTGGTTCGGGTTCGAGCTCGACGACGCGAAGTGGCGGGCCGGCGTGACGTAGCCGCGCTGGGTCTGATTGACCGTGAACCGCAGCGCGTGGTGGATCGCCCCGCTCGACACCTCGTCGTAGCGGGCCAGGCCGGGGAAGATCGGGAGCCCCGCGGCGTCGGCGGACGTCCAGCCCGCGGGCCGGAGCGCGTTCGAGCGCAGGTCCCACGTCGCGCCGGACCCGGCGTTCCAGTACCCGTTGGCCGGCGACGCGTGGTACATCTCGAAGAGCTGGCAGTGGTCGCGGTCGATGGCGATGACGTGCGCGTCGCTGCCCCCTTCGATCGGCGCGCCGAGCGGAGCCGCGTACGGACCGGGGTCGCTCTCGGAGGGGAACTCGGTGAAGTTGACCGGGACGCGGCCCAGGCTGGCCGGCACGGTGACGTACGGGATCCCGTACGCGCCGCCGCCGCCGAAGTCGGCGTGGAGGAGCCCGGGCCCGTCGGCGAGCACCTGGTTGACGATGTTCAGGGAATCGCTCCGCACCGGCGTGGTCGAGATGTTGGTGTTCCACGCGTTGTCGGCCGGGAACACCGGGCAGCCGTTCAGCGACCCGTTCTGATCACCGGTCGGCTGCGAACCACCCGGGGGGCCGCCCCCACCGATCGGCGTGCAGGCTGCCGCGGCGATCACGATCGCCACCACCGGGACCAGCCGAAGGAGCCGCCGAGTTGTCACCTCCCCGTTATCGACGAGACCGCGAGCTTTGTTGAGCGTCGTAGCATCCTCGCCGATGCCGTTCTCCCCCCTCGCGTTCATCCCCAGCCCCTCGAACGGCACCATCAACCTCGGCCCCATACCCCTGCACGTGTATGGCCTCCTCCTCGCGGTCGGGGTCGTGGTGGGCACGCTCATCAGCGAGCGGCGATGGCAGCGGTGGGGTCACGAACGCCGCGACATCGGCGACATCATCGTCGTGGTCGTCATCTTCGGTGTCGTCGGGGCGCGTCTGTACCACGTCGCGACCGACTATCAGCTCTTCACGCATCACTGGATCCGGGTCTTCGAGATCTGGCGCGGCGGCCTGTCGATCTGGGGAGTCATCCTCGGGGGCGCGCTGGCGCTGTTTGTCATGACCCGGGTCCGACACATCGACACGCTCGGGATCATGGATGCCATGACCGCCGGAATCATCGTGGCGCAGGCGATCGGCCGGTGGGGGAACTACTTCAACCAGGAGCTGTTCGGTGAGCCGACCCGGCTGCCGTGGGGGCTGGAGATCGACCCGGCGCACCGGCCCGCGGGATACACCCAGTTCACGACGTTCCACCCCACCTTCCTGTACGAGTCGCTGTACCTGCTGATCATCCTCGGGGTCCTGCTGACCGTCGAACGCCGATTCGTGCTGCGGCGCGGCCAGTCGGTCGCCCTCTATCTGGCCCTGTACACGTTCGGGCGGTTCTGGTTCGAGAACCTGCGCATCGACCCCGCGCACACCATC
>DAIMHT010000236.1:0-3134 GCA_036723155.1 Actinomycetota bacterium | reverse complement strand
CCGGTCCAGGTACCGTGCCGCGGTGGAGCTCGACGAGTACGCGCGCATCGCCGCGGTCGAGGACGACCATTGGTGGTACCGCAGCACCCGCGCCGTCATGGCCGACCTGCTCGGACCATGGCTGGGCGAGAACCAGACCATCCTCGACGCGGGCTGCGGTCCGGGAGGCAACGGCGCGTGGCTGGCCCGGCACGGACAGGTCGCGGCGCTCGACGTGGCCCCCGAAGGGCTCCGCTTCGTCCGCGACCGCCGGCCCGAGCTCGACCCCGTACGGGGCAGTGTCACCGCGTTGCCGTTCCCGGATTGCCGGTTCGACCTCGCGGTCGCGATCACCGTCGTCTACTCGGTGCCCCGCGACGACCTCGCCGTCGCCGAGCTCGCCCGTGTGCTCCGTCCCGGTGGCGCGCTGCTCCTGATCGAACCGGCCTTCCGGTCGCTCCGACGGGCCCACGACAAGACCGTGGCCAGCATCCACCGGTACCGCCGCCGCGAGCTCGCCGCGCTCGCCGTGGCGGCCGGGCTCACCATCCAGCGAGTCACGTACGCCTACTCGTTCCTGACGCCCCCGGCGGCGGTGCTGAGCCTCACCGATCGCCTCCGGCCCCGGACGGTCAGCGCGGCCGGATCGGACGTGGACCGGCGCTGGCTCGATCCCATCTTCGGGCCGCTGGCTCGACTCGAGCGGCGCCGACTCCGCCACGGCGACGTTCCCTTCGGGACCTCGGCGATCGTCGTCGCGACGCGCCCGACGTCAGGTGCGTGAGAGCTCGCGACGACCGCGGCCCAACACGATGAGCCGGAACCAGAGCCCGGCGAGGTCGATCAGGGAGCTGATCACCTGAGCCGGACGGAAGAACTGCGACTGGCCGTGCACCCGCCGGTAGTGATGGACAGGCACCTCGACGAAGCGTGCCCCCGTGTCTTGGAGCTTGCGGACCAGCTCGACGCAGATCACGCCGCTGGTGTGCACCAGCTCGATTCGCTCCAAGGTGGCGACGCGGATCATCCGGAAGTCGCAGTCGGTGTCACGGATCGTGAGCCCGAACGCCATGGCGACGAACCGGTGATACACCCGGCCGATCACCCGTCGGGCCAGGCTGTCGGCGCGGCGGATCTTGTATCCCTGGACCACGTCGACGTCGTCGCGAGCCGCTCGCACCAGCAACTCGAGCTCTGACGGGTCGAACTGGGCGTCACCGTCGGTATAGAAGACCCACTGCGCGGTCGCGGCGGCGAAACCCGACAACAGGGCACCGCCGTAGCCCTGATTGCGCTCATGGGTCACGATCCGCATTCTCGGATGGGTGTCGGCGAGCTCCTTGAGCACGTACGCGGACCCGTCCGTGGATCCGTCGTTGACGACGGTCACGTCCCCGTCGGCGCCAACCTTGTCGATCGTCGCGAACGCGAGGTTGACCATGGAGCCGATGGTGGGCTCGTCGTTGAAGCACGGAAAGAACGCGGAGATCGACTCGACCGCCGGGTTCATCGGAGTGCGCGGCACACAACCTCGATCTCGTCGTCCGTCAGCTCGGGAAAGCACGGGAACGATACGCATTCGGCGGCCCAACTCTCCGACTCCGGGCAGGGTGACCGCTGGTACTTGCGGTAGGCCGGCTGCTCGGTGAGTGCGCGCGGGTAGTGGACCGCGGTCTGGAACGGGACGCGATCGCGAAACGAATCACGATCGGGTACTCGCGCGACGCAGAGGTGATACACGTGGCGCTCGTGGGGTGCTTGCCACCGCCATCCCGGCGCCGCGTCCCGGTAGCGACGCGAGACGGCGCGGCGTCGGTCGTTGTAGGACGCCAGCCGGCGGAGGCCGACTCGCAGCGCGGCCGCCTCGAGCTCCGACAGTCGGGCGTTGTCGGCGGTCACGACGTGTTCATAACCCTGCGCGAGCCCGTGGCTTCGCAAGCGTCGAACCTGGGCGGCCATGGCTTCGTCGTCGGTCACGACGGCTCCGCCGTCGCCGACGCCCCCGAGGTTCTTGGTGGGATAGAAGCTGTACGCCGCCGCCGCGGTGCCCGCGGCCGGGTCACACGCCCCGTGCGCCTGGGCGGCGTCTTCGACGACCGGGACTCCGAGCTCGGGCAGATCCGCGGGACGGCCGTACAGGTGCACCGGGATGACGGCGCGGGTCCGGTCCGTGAGCGCCTGCCGGGCGGCGTCGGCATCGAGGGTGGCGGTGTCGCGCCGCACGTCGACGGGGACCGGGACGGCGCCGGTCCCGCACACGGCGGCGGCGGTCGGCACCGCGGTGAACGCGGGCACGATCACCTCGTCTCCGGGGCCGACTCCGAGCGCGACAAGGCTGAGCCGCAACGCGTCGGTACCCGACGCCACGGCGACGGCGTAACGGCGGCCGCAGAACGCCGCGAACTCAGCCTCGAACGCCTCGGTCTCGGGGCCGAGGAGGAGCTGCCCGGAGCGCAGGACGCGCTCGACCGCCTCCGAGAGCTCCGGCTGGAGGCCCGCGATGCGTCGGGCGACGTCCACGACCGGAACCACCGGGGCTGTCACCCCTGCGCTCAGCGGTACCACTCGCCGTGTCGGCGGTAGAACTCGACCGTGCGTCGGATCCCGTCACCAAACTCGGTCTCGGGCGCCCACCCCAGCAGGCGCTTCGCCTTCGACGAGTCGCCGAAGTAGGAGCCGATGTCGATGGCATCACGGTCCGATGGCCACGGCACGAACTCGATCGAGCCCGAGCCGGCGGCGTCGATGATCATCTGGGCGAGCTCGCGCAGCGCCAGGTGCTCGTCGTTCCCGACGTTGAAGACCTGGCCCGGGGCGTCGGGTGAGTCCGCGGCGCGGAGCAGGCAGTCGACGACGTCGTCGACGTAGAGGCAGTCCCGCTGCTGGGTCCCTTCGCCGAAGACCAAGATCGGCTGGTCGAGCAGCGCCCGACGCACGAAGATCGGCAGGAAACCCTGAAAGTCGTCGCGAAGCCGCTGCCGGGGCCCGTACACGTTCGTGAGGCGGACGACGGTCGCGGAGAGCCCGTAGCTCTCCCCGTAGAGGAGATGCAGCTGCTCGGCGGCGTACTTCGTGATGCCGTTCACGTCGACGGGTGCCACCGGGTGGTCCTCGTCGACCGGGAGGTAGCGGGGGCGGCCGAACAGCTGACGGGT
>DAIMHT010000235.1:0-3142 GCA_036723155.1 Actinomycetota bacterium | reverse complement strand
GAAATGGTGGAGGAGCTTGCGTTTCTGATTCGGTCCGAGGCCTCGCACCCGGCGGCTCTCGCTGATGTCGAGCTCCTTCATGAGTCGACGGGCTTTGACCTTCCCGGTGTGGGGCATCGCCTCGAGCATGCTGACCACCTTGAGCTTGCCGAGCACGTCGTCTTGTTCGCTGCGTTGGAACAGCTCCGCGAGGGAGAGCCGCTCCGCCTTGAGCTGCTCCTTCACCGCGGCTCGTCGCCGCCGGGCCTCAGCCGCCTTTTCGAGCGCGGCGCGTCGTTCGTCAGGGCTGAGGGCGGGCGGAAGCGACATCGGCGACCTCCGGGGGTCGGCTCGGATGCCGGGAGCATACCCATCGGGTCCGGCGCCGTCTCCGGTCACCCCAGCGCGGCGGCGGCCTCCTGGGTGACGCGCGCCGCGGCCGCTTCGGGGTCGTCGGCGGCGGTGACCGCACGGCCGAGGAGCAGCCAGGCCGCACCGGCGCGGAGCGCGTCGGCGGGAGTCGCGACGCGAGCCTGCTCGTTGGTGTCACTGTCGGCGAGGCGGATGCCGGGGACCATCGGGGCGAGATCGAGCGCGCGCGCCGCGCCTGCTTCGGCGGCGGCGCACACGACACCACCGCAGCCGGCGTCGTGGGCGAACTGGAGACGTTCACCGACCAGCGACGCGTCCGGTTCGCTGGTCAACACGGTCACCGCGAGCGCGATCGGCGGGGCGTGGCCCCCGTCGCGTGCGCCCTCGGCGAGTCCGGCGACACCGGCCTTGAGCATGTCGACCCCGCCCGCGGCGTGGAAGTTGAGGAACTCCACGCCGTGGCGCCCGATGGCGCGGGCACCCCGTTGGACGGTGGTGGGGATGTCCAAGAGCTTGAGGTCGGCGAAGACCCCGAACCCGTCGTCGTGGAGCGCGTCGAAGGCGGCCGGTCCCGCCGCGGCGTAGAGCTCGTAGCCGATCTTGACCGTGGCGAACCAGGGTTCGAGCCGGCGCGCGAGGGCCCGGGCGGCCGGGAGGGAGTCGAGGTCGAGGACGAGCACGAGGCGGTCGCGGGGGTCGGGGGTCGGGGCGGTGGCGGCAGTCATGGGCGGGCTCCCATCGAATCGGTCAGGTCGCGGACACGGTCGACGCCGTGGTGGCGGCACCAGGCGGTGAGCTCGTCGAGGATGCGCAGCGACGCGCGCGGCTCGGCGAAGGTGGCGGTGCCGACCCCGACCGCGCTGGCCCCGGCGAGGAGCATCTCGACCGCGTCCGTGCCGGTGTTGACGCCCCCGGTGCCGATGATCAGGGTGCCGGGGCGGGCCCGGGTCACGTCGGAGACGGCGCGCAACGCGATCGGTTTCAGCGCGGGGCCGGAGAGCCCGCCGGCCCCGGCGCCGAGCGCGGGGCGGCGCAGCTCGGCGTCGACGAGCAGGGCCCGGGCGGTGTTGACCAGGGTGAGCCCGGTGGCCCCGGCGTCGAGGGCCGCGCCGGCGATGCAGACCAGGTCGGTGACGTCGGGTGAGAGCTTGGCGAACACCGGGAGCGCACCGATCACCCCGACGACCGCGGCGACGGCGGCGGCGGTGGTGGCGGGGTCGTACGCGAAGGGGACGCCGTGCTGGGCGAGGTTGGGGCAGCTCACGTTGACCTCGACCGCGACGACCTGGTCCGCGACGGTGGCGAGACGCGCCGCGCCGGTCGCGAAGTCCTCGACCGTGCGGCCCCACACGGATGCGATGACCTGCGCGCCCCGGGTGCGGAGCGCGGGGAGGTCGTGGGTGATCCACTCGTCGAGGCCGGGGCCTTGGAGGCCGACCGAGTTGACGAGGCTCGCGCCGACCGGCACCAGCCGCGGGGGCGGGTTGCCGTCCCAAGGGAACGGGGCTTGGGACTTGGCGGTGACCGCGCCGAGTCGGGACGGGTCACAGAGCCGGGCCACCTCGTCGCCGTGACCGAAGGTGCCGGACGCGGCGACGATCGGGTTGGCGAGCTCGAGGGGGCCGAGCTGGACGCGGGTGTCGAGGTCCACGCCTCAGACCTCGAGGCGCAGCTGCGCGTCGCGGTGGTGCGCCTGGAGGGATCGGACCTGGGCTTCGTGTGACGCCCGTTCGGCGATCCCGGACGCCGCCGCGACCGCGGCCGCGACGGTGGTGATGCACGACACCCGGTGGCGGGTCGCGGCGCGGCGGATGTGGTCGCCGTCGGCGCGGGGTCCACCGCCCTGCGGGGTGTTGACGACGAGGTCGACCTTGCCCGACGAGATGAGGTCCACCGCGTCGGGTCCGGTGCCGTCACCGACCTTGGCGATCGTCGCCGCGACGCGCAGCCCCGCGGCCTCGAGGGCGGCGGCGGTGCCCGCGGTGGCGACCAACGTGAAGCCGAGCTCGGCGAACCGGCGCGCCGCGGGGAGCGCGGCGTCCTTGTCCCGGTCGGCGAGGGAGAGGAACACGGTGCCGCTGGCGGGGAGCCGGTTGCCGGCCGCGGCTTGGCTCTTCGCGAACGCGAGCCCGAACGACCGGTCGATGCCCATCACTTCGCCGGTGGAGCGCATCTCGGGGCCGAGGACCGTGTCCACGTCGGGGAACCGGTCGAAGGGCAGCACCGCTTCCTTCACCGCGACGTGGCCGTACACCATGGCCGGCGGGACGAGCCCGTCGGCGCGCAGGTCGGCGAGGGTCTCGCCGACGATGACGCGGGCGCCGAGCTTGGCGAGAGGGACGCCGGTGGCCTTGCTGACGAACGGGACGGTGCGGCTCGCCCGGGGGTTGGCTTCGAGGATGAACACCTCGCCGCCTTTCACCGCGTACTGGACGTTGAGGAGGCCGCGCACGTCGAGCGCCGCGGCGAGGGCGCGGGTGTGGTCCTCGATCTGGGTGATCACCTCGCCCGACAGGGTGGCGGGCGGGATCGCGCACGCGGAGTCACCCGAGTGCACCCCGGCCTGCTCGATGTGCTCCATGACCCCGCCGATCAGCACCTCGCCGGTGTGGTCACGTAGCGCGTCGACGTCGACCTCGATCGCATCCTCGAGGAACCGGTCGATGAGCGCGGGGCGTTGCGCCGACAGGCCACCTTCGCGTCCCAGGCTCCCCTCCCCCGCCAGCTCGACCATGGCGCTGTCGAGCTGCTCGTCGTCGTACACGATGCGCATGGCGCGCCCGCCGAGGAC
>DAIMHT010000234.1:0-3163 GCA_036723155.1 Actinomycetota bacterium | reverse complement strand
GAGCGGATCAAGGAGGTCGAGCGGCGCCGCTACCCCCAGGTGCTCCGCGACCTGCTCGACGAGGAACGGACATGAGGCGACGGGCGCTCGTGTCGGTGTACGACAAGTCGGGGCTGGTCGACTTCGCTCGCGGCCTGCGGGAGCTGGGGTACGAGCTCGTGTCGTCGGGTGGGACCGCCGCCGACCTCGCCGCGGCCGGGTTGGACGTCACGACGGTCGAATCGGTGACCGAAGCCCCCGAGATGCTCGACGGCCGGGTCAAGACGCTGCACCCGAAGGTGCACGGGGGACTGCTGGCCGACCTCGGGAACGAGCAGCACGTCGCGGATCTCGAACGCCAGGAAATCGAGCCGTTTCAGCTCGTGGTCAGCAACCTGTATCCGTTCCCGACGGATCCCGGGATCGAGCTGATCGACATCGGCGGCCCGGCGATGGTGCGCGCCGCGGCGAAGAACCACGCCTGGGTCGGTGTCGTGTCCACCCCGGCGCAGTACGACGACGTGCTCGCGGAGCTCCGGGCTGAAGGTGGGACGCTCACCGGTGAGACCCGTCGCCGTCTGGCGCGCGAGGCGTTCGCGCGGACGGCGGCCTACGACGCGGCGATCGTGGCCTGGCTCGAAGGCGACGAGCCGCTGCCGGAGCATCTCGTCCTCGCCCTCGAACGCACCGACGACGCGCTGCGCTACGGCGAGAACCCCCACCAGCGAGCGGCCCGCTACCGCGTCGCGGGAACCACCTCGTGGTGGGACGACGTGCGCCAGCACAGCGGCGTGGCGCTCTCGTACCTGAACTTCTACGACGCCGACGCCGCGTGGCGGATCGTGCACGACCTCGGAGACGACGCGGCGTGCGCCATCATCAAGCACGCCAACCCGTGCGGCGCCGCGGTCTCAGGCAAGCTCGCCGATGCCTACCAGCGCGCCCTCGAGTGCGACGAGCAGTCCGCGTTCGGTGGCGTGGTCGCGCTCAACCGACCCGTCGACGCGGCGACCGTGCAGCGAATGGTGAGCGGACCGCAAGCCGATGTCGTCATCGCACCCGGCTACGAAGAAGGAGCGATCGACGCGCTCATCGGGAAGCGCAAGAACACCCGGCTCCTCGAGGGGCCACCCCCGGAGCCGTGGAGTCGGGACGTGCGACAGATCTCGGGTGGCTTTCTCGTCCAGGATCCGCATCACTTCGTGGCCGGGCGTGATTCATGGCGGGTGGTCACGAAGGCCGCCCCCACCGAGGCGGAGTGGCGCGACGCGGAGCTGGCGTGGCGGCTGTGCGGGCACGTCAAGTCGAACGC
This sequence comes from Actinomycetota bacterium, assembly GCA_036723155.1. Lineage (GTDB taxonomy): Bacteria > Actinomycetota > Acidimicrobiia > IMCC26256 > PALSA-555 > PALSA-555. The sequence goes on along the minus strand of DAIMHT010000234.1, from coordinate 1,872 downwards.
GATCGTGCTCGTCAAGGACGGCCAGGCGGTCGGGATCGGCGCCGGCCAGCAAAAGCGCGTCGACTCGGGGGAGATCGCGGCCCGCAAGGCCGCGGGACGTGCCGCGGGGGGCGCGTGTGCCAGCGACGCGTTCTACCCGTTCCCGGACGGCATCGAGGCCGCCGCCGGCGCCGGCGTCGCGGTGGTCGTCCAACCGGGCGGCGGGATGCGCGACGACCAGATCATCGAGCGTGCCGACGAGCTCGGCCTCGCCATGGTCTTTACCGGCGAACGCCACTTCCTGCACTGATGAGCGCGCGCATGATGCCGGGCGGACCGGTCGCCGACGCCGTGTTCGCGGACCTCGAGCCGCGGATCCGCGCCCTCGTCGACGCCGGCCACCGACCGGGCCTCGGGACGATCCTCGTCGGTGAGGAGTCGGCGAGCGTCGGGTACGTGCGGATCAAGCACCAGAAAGCCGAGGAGATCGGTTGCGCGTCGCCGCACATCCAGCTGGCGGACGATGCCAGCCAATCGGACCTCGTCGCCGCGATTCACTCGTTCAACGACGACCCGTCGGTTGACGCCATGCTCGTGCAGCATCCGACGCCGCCCCAGATCGACTACGAGGCGGCGCTGGTCGAGATGGATCCGGACAAGGACGCCGACGGGCTGCATCCGGTCAACATGGGCCGCTTGGCGATGTCGATGGCGGGCCCCGTCCCGTGCACACCGGCCGGCATCGAGGCCCTCCTCGCCTACTACGAGGTGCCCGTCGCCGGGCATGAGGTCTGCATCCTCGGTCGCGGCATGACCCTCGGCCGGCCGCTGGCGATGCTGCTCTCCCAGAAGCGACCCACCGCGAACGCCGCGGTCACGGTCGTCCACACCGGAGTGCCCGACTGGCCTCGCTACACCCGCCGGGCCGAGATCGTCATCGCCGCCGCCGGCGTCCCGGGCATCCTCCAGCCGGAGCACCTCTCCCCGGGGGTGGTCGTGGTCGGTGGGGGGGTCCGCTACGAGGGCCGCAAGCTCCTGCCCGACGTCGACGAGCGCTGCGAGGAGGTCGCCGCCGCGATCACCCCCCGGGTGGGTGGCGTGGGACCCACCACAATCGCGATGCTGTTCCGCAACATGGTGGAAGCCGCCGAGAGGAGCCGGGCCCGGTGAGTACCGAACCAACGCCGGCCCCGATCCCGGACGCGGAATGTCCCCTCTGTGCGACGCCCGTGGCCTGGCAGGCGAGACGGTGCCCGGAGTGCGGCTGGTCGCTGGCTGGCGTCGACGGCCGTCCCGGTCCGTATTCGAAAGCCGCGCTGTGGTGGACTGGCGGCGGTTTCCTCGTCGTCTATGTCATCACCTTGGCGATCGTCGCGTTGACGCACTGACGCGCGCCTACCCCCGGAGCGAGCAGGAGTCCGATGGCCGAACTGATCACCATGGTGGACGGCACACTGACCGTCCCCGACGAGCCGATCATCCCGTTCATCGAGGGTGACGGCACCGGGGTCGACATCTGGCCGGCCGCGAAGCTGGTCCTCGACGCCGCGATCGAAAAGGCGTACCAGGGTCGCCGGCGGGTCGCGTGGACCGAGGTGCTCGCGGGCGAGACGGCCTTCCGCGAGACCGGCGACTGGCTGCCCGACGAGACCGTGGCGTCGTTTCGCGAGCACCTGATCGGCATCAAGGGGCCGCTGACGACCCCGGTCGGTGGTGGGATCCGCTCCCTGAACGTCGCGTTGCGCCAGATCCTCGACCTGTACGTGTGCCTCCGACCGGTTCGCTACTACCCCGGGGTCCCGTCCCCGGTGAAGCGTCCCGAGCTTGTCGACATGGTCATCTTCCGGGAGAACACCGAAGACATCTACGCCGGCCTCGAGGTCGAGGAAGGCA
>DAIMHT010000233.1:0-3189 GCA_036723155.1 Actinomycetota bacterium | reverse complement strand
TAGGGCCGGTCGGGTTGGTCCGCGATGCTGGCCATGAGGTGGTGACGGAACTCGTCCCACGGGAGGTCGAGCCGCTCGACCAGGGCGATCGCTACCGCCAGGGCCCGGCCTTCCCATGGCGCCTGGAACGCGAGCGTCCCGTTGTCCCGCGGCAGCGCGGCGGCGCCCGTCATCTGGGCGACGTCGTCGGCGAGGAAGTCGCTCACAGTCGCTCGACCCCGATCATCGAGTCGCGGGTCACGCGATCAGCGAGCTCGGCTTCGCTCAGCGTCTCGGTTCCGGACGGTCGTTCCGGGAGCACGAGGTAGCGCACCTCCGCGCTCGAGTCCCACACCCGGATCTCCACCTCGTCGGGGATCGCCGTGCCCATCTCGGTGAGCAGGGCGCGCGGCTCGCGCACCGCCCGGGATCGGTACGCGGGCGTCTTGTACCACGTCGGCGGGAGACCCAGGGTCGGCCACGGGTAGCACGAACACAGGGTGCAGACAACGAGGTTGTGGACGGTGGGTGTGTTCTCGACCACGACCATGTGGTCGCCTTCGGGTCCGCCGAACCCGAGCTCGGCGATCGCCGCGGTGCCGTCGGACAGCAACCAGGCCTTGTACTCGGCGTCGACCCAGGCCCGGGCGACGACCTTCGCCCCGTTGAGCGGACTGAGGTCGTCCTCGAAGTGGGCCACGATCTCGTCGAGGGCGGCGCGGTCCAGCAGGCCGCGTTCCGTCAGGACCGCCTCGAGCGCCGCGACGCGCGCTTCGACCGGAGCCAGCGGCTCGGGATGATGGTCGTGACCGTGACCGCCGCTCACCGGTCCGGCCTGTCCGCGTCCTCGAGGTAGCTCTCCCAGAGATCGACGTGCACCACCGCACCCGGCGCGCCGCCTTCCCCCCAGAGCTCCTCGGCCGTGAACCGAACCGAATAGGTCGGCTCTCGTCGCCTCCGGTCGCTGTGCGCCTCGACATCGGGCACCGAGTACGACCCGTCGTGTCGCACCACGACCCCCCGCCGGCCCTGCACGTAGCGCGGCGCCCGGGTGTGGCCCGCCGGGTGCCAAGCCCGGACTCGGACCGCGCTTCCGATCTCGAAGCGGGGAACTGTCCGGTCGTCGGCAACCCCGTCGGGGGCGGTGCCCCGGTCGACGCCGGAGAGCGGGAACTGCCCGCCGGCCCGCTCGCCGAGCTCGGCCGCGCTCACGAGACCGTGCTCAACGGCCAAGGTGGCGATGCCCGTCAACCAGTGCTCGTAGTACGAGGAGCCCAGATAGTGGGCCGGGTCCATCCGCTCGATGCTGTGACGGAACGCCCCTCCGCTCTCCACGACACCGGCACGGGCGGCGGCGGCGTAGAGCCGGACGACCTGACGCTCCCAGCCCTCGTGAAACGTCGGCTCGTCGGTCTCGACCTCGACCGGGCCGAAGCCCGCGACGCCGCCGAGGTCATGGACTCCATCCATACCAGCCAGTCTCGCACGACCCGCCCACGGAGCCCTCGGGCCGGTGTGCCGCGCCCGCGTCCCGAGAACGACGGATTGACGCTCGAGGCGCCGTCACCCGCGGCCAGGCGCGCCAGTCGCTCGTGGTGCACCCATCGACGCGGCGTCGAAATCGAGGTTCGCTCGGCGCTTCGCCGCGAGGGGCGCAGGGCAGTCGGGCTCCTTCGGTCGAACCAGATAGAGGGTTCCGTCACGAAGCGTTTGAACCGGCGAAAGATCGAGCGTGGCTGAGAGCTGCGCGGGCGTGAACGGCCATTGGGCGGCGTACTGGAACCAGGCCAGGTACACCGGACGGTCACAGGATTGGGTCGCGAGCTGGGACACCAGGACCGGTGTGAGGGCAAGCTCCGGAGCGACCGTGCCCGGGCTCGGCACGATGGGTTGGCGACCGGTCGCCTCGAACAGCGTCCACGGGCGGTTGGTGGCAACCAGCGCGCGCCGATTCAACGCCTCGACGCTGTCGACGAGCTGGAACCGGTCCGAGCTCTGCTGGGTATAGCCGCGTGCGGTTGTCCCGTTGTTCCACGCCACCGACGCGAACGAGACCGCGGTGGAAGCCACGTACGTGACCGCGAGGAGCCCGACCAGCCCCGGTACGACCGAGACCCACCGTCGCCCGCCGACCCGGGCCGGCTGGGCAATCAGCACGTCCAGGAGCACGGCGCCCAGGATCAGCGCGGGGACATAGATCGGGGCCACGATGCGCTGGTCGACGCTCGCCCCGGCGGTCTTGCCGGCCGAGATCACGACGGCGGCATAGACCACCACATAGATGACCAGCGGGAGCACACTCGAACGTCGGGACCCCGCTCGGTCGGGCCGCCACCCTCGCGCCCGGTAGGCGACGAGCGCCCCGGAGCCGAGCACCAGGCCAACCAGCGTGGCCGCCGTCACGACACCACCGGACGTGAAGAGTCCTCTGACGCCGTCGAGAAACCGGCCGACGAACGAGAACCAGCTGTCGGGAGCAGGCACCCGGGGCCCGAGAAGGTACCGAGTCCCTGACGTTGCGTTGCGCAGGATCCAAAGGGCGGGTATTGCGAGCCCCGCGGCCAAGAACACGGCGAGGCGATGCGACACCGCGCGCAAGCCTGCTCGGTAGGTCGAGACGACGAGCGTGAGCGACCCGACAATGAGCAAGGACAACCCTGCGTATCGGACCAGGACCGCGAGTCCAACCAAGACTCCGGCCAAGGCGAGCGACCGAACCGACCGCGCCGGGGCCGCGGCGTCTTCGAGAGCCAAGATGAACGCGAGCACGAGCGCGCAGAACAACGGCTCGGACCACGCGTTGCTGGCGACGTTGATCATTGCAGGCGAGACCGCGACGAGCAGCGTGGTCCCAACCGCGACGAACGGGGACGACGTGTGACGCCGAACAAGGGCCCCGGCAAGGATGACAATCGCCGCGAACGACACCGCGTTCACGATTCGCACACCGGTCGCAATCGACAGACCAAGCACGTTGAAGACCGCGACGAGCGCGGGAAACCCGGGCGGGAAGGTCGTCAAGGCCTGCCCGGTGAAATCCGTGTAGCCGTGCCCCGACGCAAGGTTGCGCGCCGCCGACAGGTACGTGACCGAGTCCGGCGACATGCCGGGCCCGTGGCGCGTCGCGATCCACGTCGCGACCGCGGCGAGGGCCGCACACGCGAACGTGAGCCCACGCCCGTGGCGCGTCAGCACCTCGCGGGCCGCCCG
>DAIMHT010000232.1:0-3193 GCA_036723155.1 Actinomycetota bacterium | reverse complement strand
GCCGCACCAACGACCGCATCGTGATCATCGCCCTCGCGCTCGTCCTCGCGGGCGCATTCGGGAACCTCGCCGACCGCCTGTTCCGCTCCCCAGGGTGGTTGCGCGGCGCCGTCGTCGACTTCATCCACGTCGGCGGATGGCCGACCTTCAACGTCGCCGACTCGGCGATCACCATCGGCGCCGTCCTCCTCGTCGGCTGGAGCCTCCTCGGGAACCGGTCGCGACCGCACGCACCGTGATCGCCCCCGACCTCGAGACGTTCGCCGTTCCCGAGGCTCTCGCGGGGGAACGGATCGACCGCGCGGTGGCGCTGCTCACCGGCTGGAGTCGCGCCGAGGTCCAATCGCTGGTCGCCGCGGGCGCGGTGCTCGTCGACGGGCAACCGCCGATCAAGAGCCATCGGCTCACCCCGGGCGCGGTGATCGAGCTCCTCGCCGAACCCGAAGCGGACACGCCGCCCGACGCGGAGCCGATTCCGATCGATGTCCGGTACGCCGACGACGACCTCATCGTCGTCAACAAAGCTGCCGGCATCGTCGTGCATCCCGGCACCGGCAACGCGCACGGCACCCTCGTGCAGGGCCTCCTCGCCCGCTTCCCGGAGCTCGCCGCCATCGGTGACCCCGCCCGGCCAGGGATCGTGCACCGCCTCGATCGCGACACCAGCGGGCTGCTCGTCGTCGCCCGCTCCCCGGCCGCGTACGACCACCTCGTCCAGGCGCTGTCAGCACACGATGTCGAGCGCACCTACCTGGCGCTCGTCCGGGGCATCCCCGAAGCCCGACGGGCGCTGATCGACGCTCCCATCGGCCGGTCGACCCGACGCCGAACCCAGATGGCGGTGCGGGCGGAGGGCCGCGACGCCCGCACCAGCTACGAGGTCATCGCCCCGGGCCCGGATGTGGCGCTGCTCGTCTGCCGGCTCGAGACCGGACGAACCCATCAGATCCGCGTGCATCTCGCCGCCATCGGCCACCCCGTCGTCGGTGACACCGTCTACGGCGGCGGCGCCCCCGCACCACCGTCCACCCGACCGTTCCTGCACGCCCAGGCCCTGACCTTCGACCACCCGGTGACGGGGGAGCGCTGCTCGTTCGAGACCGAGCTCCCCGACGACCTCGCCGCGGCGCTGGCCGGGCTCGGGATCGACGCTCCCACCGGAACGGACCGAGACGCCCGGACCGGCGACGAGGAAGCGGGGCGCTCCTCGGGGTCGCCGGCCCCGGGCGATCGGCCGGGCTCGACATCGGACGGTGGGGCGTGATGTCCACGACCACCGTACGACGGGGCCCCTCAGCAGCCGCCCCGCAGGAGGCCAAGTTTCGGTAAAGGTGCCCCCGCCCCCGTGCCGACCCTGATGGGATGCGCGTCTTGCTGGTCGAGGACGACCAGACCATCGCCTCCCCCCTCCTGCGAGGCCTCGAACGAGAGGGGTTCACGGTCGTGCACGCCGAGTGCGGCGCCGACGCGCGCACCGCGATGCGCAGCGCGACGCCCGACGTCCTGCTCCTCGACCTCGGACTCCCCGACATCGACGGCTTCGAGCTCTGCCGGGAGCTGCGGGCCACCTCCGACGTCCCGATCATCGTCGTGACCGCCCGGGGCGAAGAAGTGGACCGCGTCGTCGGCCTCGAGCTCGGCGCCGACGACTACGTCGTCAAGCCCTTCGGGTTCCGCGAGCTGGTGGCACGCATCCGCGCTGTGCGACGCCGCGCCAACGGCCGCGCCGGCGGGCACCCCGCGAACCTCGGCGACCTCGTCGTCGACCGCCGCACCCGCCGCGCCACGGTCGAAGGGCGCGCCGTGACCCTCACCCCCAAGGAGTTCGATCTGCTCGCCCTCCTCGCCGACGACCCGGGCGCGGTGTGCAGCCGCCAACAGATCCTCGACGAGGTGTGGGACCCCCACTGGTACGGGCCGACCAAGACCCTCGACGTCCACGTCGCCAGCCTCCGCCGCAAGCTCGGCCATCCCGAACTCATCGAGACCGTGCGGGGGGTGGGGTACCGGCTCTCCGTCCCGGAGGTCGCGGCGTGAGGCGACGGCTGCTCATCAGCTACCTCTCCATCACCCTGTTCGTCCTCGTGGCGTTGGCGTTGCCGTTGGGGCTGTCCTTCTCCCAGACCGAAGAGCGGCGCCTCACCAGCCGGACCCAAGACGACGCGTACGCCCTCGCGCTGCGCGCCGGCACACCCCTCGAGCAGGGAGACACCGCGACGCTCGGTCATCTCGCCCGTCAGCTCGCGGGACGCGCCCACGCCGCGATCGTGATCGTCGACTCCCACGGGACGGTCCTCGCCGCCACCGGGTCCGGCGTGCCCCGACCCGGCACCATGACCATCGGCGTCGCCGACCTCGACGCCGGCCGCACCGGCCGTCAGGTCACCGGTCGACGCCTGACCCCGGCCGGCCAGGTCCTCGCGGTCACGGTCCCGGTCCTGTCCGGCGACGGGCGGGTCGGTGCCCTGCGGGTGTCAACCTCCGTCGCGGCGGTCGACGACGCGGTGCAGCGCAACTGGCTGCTCCTCGCCGGCCTCGCCGGTCTCATCGCGCTCATCGTCGGCCTGGTCAGCACGCTCCTCGCCCGCTCGTTCACCCGACCCGTCGCCGCGCTCGACGCCAGCGCGGCCCGACTCGGCGACGGGGACCTCGCCGCTCGGGTCGCGGTCCCCGCCGACCCGCCCGAGCTCCGACGCCTGGCGCGGTCGTTCAACGCCACCGCCGAGCGCCTCGAGTCGCTCCTCACCTCCCAGCGAGGCTTCGTCGCCGACGCGTCCCACCAGCTGCGGACCCCGCTCGCCGCGCTCCGGTTACGGCTCGAGAACATCGAAGCCGAAGGCCCCCGCCACCGTCCCGAAGACCTCGACGGCGCGCTCACCGAGGTCGCCCGCCTGACCGAGCTGGTCGAGAGCCTCTTGATCCTCGCCCGAGCCGAGGACGCGCCGACCCCCAGCGTCGACGTCCCACTCGAACCGCTCGTCGAAGCCCGGCTCGACGCCTGGTCGGCCGTCGCCCACGAACGGGGCGTCCGCCTCGCGGCCGACGTCGCCGACGTCGGGGTGCGCAGCGAGCCCGGCCGGGTCGAGCAGGTGCTCGACAACCTCCTCAGCAACGCCCTCGACGCCGCCCCGGCTGGCACCGAGGTCCGCGTCGGCGTCTGTCCGGCGGGGGAGCGCGTCACGATCACGGTGCG
>DAIMHT010000231.1:0-3206 GCA_036723155.1 Actinomycetota bacterium | reverse complement strand
CCACCTCACCCGGGGCATCGTCGAGGTCCTCGCCGAGACCCGCAACCCGTTCTCGATCCTCACCAAGAGCACCCTCGTCCTGCGGGACCGGGACCTCGTCGCCGACGCCGCCCGCCGCGCCGAGGTCTCGCTGTGCTTCTCGGTCGGCACCTTCGACGAGGACGTCTGGCGCCTCACCGAGCCCGGGACCCCCCATCCGGCGCGACGCCTCGACGCGGTGGCTCGCCTCAACGAGGCCGGGGTCCGCTGCAGCGTCCTCATCGGCCCGATCCTCCCCGGGCTCTCCGACGCCCCAGCCCAGCTCGACGCCGTGGTCCGGGGCGCGGTCGACGCCGGCGCGGCGTCGATCACGTCGGTGCTGCTCCACCTCCGCCCCGGCGTCCGCGAGCACTACCTGGCGTCGCTCCGGGAGCACCGACCCGACCTCGTCGCCGCCCACGAACGGCTCTACGCGCGTGGCGCCTACGCCCCCCGGGAGCACCGGGACCGGATCAGCGCCCTCGTCCGGGACCTCGTGGCCCGCCACCGCCGACACCAACCGCCGCCGGCGCCGCTCTCATCGGGCCGGTTCAGCGGCCCGTAACCTACGACCATGACCTGCCCGGCGTGCGGGGCGGCGGCCCCCGCCGACGCGCGCTTCTGCCCCACCTGCGGCCACGCGCTCGTCGCCCACCCCGACGAGCGTCGAGTCGTCAGCGTCGTCTTCGCCGACCTCGTGGGGTTCACCACCTACTCGGAGTTCAACGACCCCGAGCACGTCAAAGCCCTCGTCGACGAGTGCTTCGAGGCCCTGTCGGCCGACGTGATCGCCTACGGCGGCCAAGTCGACAAGATCGTCGGCGACGCCCTCCTGGCGCTGTTCGGCGCTCCCCTCGCCCACGAAGACGACGCCGAACGCGCCGTGCGGTGCGCGCTCCGGATGCAACAGACCCTCGCCACCCTCCGGGCCGACCGCGACCTCGCGGTCGAGCTCCGGGTCGGGGTCAACACCGGCGTCGTGCTCGTCGGCGCGCTCCGCACCGGCGGCGACTACACCGCCATGGGCGATGTGGTGAACACCGCCAGCCGCCTCCAGACCATCGCCGACCCCGGCCACGTCGTCGTGGGCGCCGACACCCACGCCGCGACGCGCCACGCGGTCCAATACGAGCCGCTCGGCGCCCTCACCGTGCGGGGCCGCTCCGAGCCCGTCGAGGCCTGGCTCGCGCTCAGCGCCCCCGTCCCGCCCGGAACCCGACGCCGGGCCCTCACCCCCCTCGTCGGCCGCGACGCCGAGGTCGGGTTGCTCAACGCCATCGTCGACACCGCGTTGACCCGCTCCCGGGCCCACCTGGTGCTCCTCACCGGCGGCGCCGGCGTCGGGAAGAGCCGCCTCGCCAGCGAGGTCGCCGCCCACGCCCGCGACGCCCACGACGCGTCGGTGTTCGAAGGCCAATGCGTCCCGTACGGCGAGGACATCTGGTGGCCGATCGCGGAGACGATCCGCACCGTCTGCCACGTGCCGCTGAACGCCACTCACGACGCGGCCCGGGAGGCGGTCTACGCCGCGGTGGCGAAGGCCAGCGGCCGCCCGCCCGACGACGCCGAGGTGGCCCGCATCGGCAAGGGCCTCCTCTACCTCCTCGGGTACGCCGAGGAGTTCCACGACGTCGACCCCACCCGGGCCCGCGACGACGCGCTCCGCTCCGGCCAAGCCCTGTTCGGACAGCTCACCCGAGAACAACCGGTGGTGCTCGTCCTCTCCGACCTGCACTGGGCCGACGACCTCGTCCTCGACCTCGTCGACCGACTCCTCGGCGCGCTGCGCGCGGCTCCGTTCGTGCTCGTCGCCACCGCCCGCCCCGAGCTCCAAGACCGGTGGCGTCCCGAGCCCGGCCGCCACAACCTCAGCGTCCTCAACCTCGAGCCCCTCGACACGCCCGCGGTCGGTGCCCTCGTCGAGGAGCTCCTCGGCTCCGACGCCACCCCCGAGCTCACCGCGCTGCTCCAAGAGCGCAGCGGCGGCAACCCGTTCTTCGTCGAGGAGCTCGCGGCCCTGATCCGCGAGACCGGCGCCGGCGCGCTCGGCGCGCTCGTCGGGGGTCGCCTCCCCGCCACCCTCCACGGCCTCGTCACCGCCCGCCTCGACACCCTCGACGCCGCCGACCGCGACACCATCAAGGACTGCGCGGTGATCGGCAGCGCCGGGCCGGTCGACGCCGTCACCGCGCTCGTCACCGCCCGCCACGGCACGGAGCCGGCCTCGAGCCTCGACCGGCTCGCCGACCGGGAGCTCGTCGAGCTCGACAACGGCGAGTTCCGCTTCCCATCCGAAGTGGTCCGCGACGTCGCGTACGGCACGTTGACGAAGGCGGAACGGGCCCGCCGTCACGCCGTCCTCGCGGACTGGCTCGCCGGGTGTCTCTCCGAAGACGACGGGTCAGCGACGGCGTTGGAGCGGGTCGCGCACCACTACGGCGCGGCCGCGCTGCTCCTCGCCGAGCTCGGCACCGTCGACGGGGTTCCCGCCGACCTGCCCGACCGGGCCTTGCGGCTCCTCGAGCACGCCGCGGAACGGGCCCGCAACGCCGAGCTGTGGCCCAACGCCAGCCGCCTGTTCGAGCAGGCCCTCGCCGTCCTCCCGGCCGACGCGGCACCTGAGGTCCGCTGGCGGCTACAGATCGGGCACGCCACCGCGCTCGCCGAGCAGCGCGAGCTCCCCGCGGCCCGAGCCGCGGTCGACGAGATCCTCGACGACAACCCTGACCCTCGCACGACGGCGCGGGCCCTCACCGTCCTCGCCGACATCCGCCAACGGCTCGGTGATGCCAGCGGCGCCATCGAGACCGCCGAACGGGCCCTGAACTGCTGGAAGGAGCTCGGCGACGAACGCGGCGCGGCCGACGCCCTCCGCACCCGGGGCATCACCAACATGTTCCTCGGCAACCTGGACCCGGCCGAGGAGGACATCTCCGCCGCGCTCGAGGCCTTCCACGACAGCGGCGACCGACGCGGGGAAGCGTGGGCGCTCCAGAACCTGGCCTCGATCGCGTTCTTCCGCGGTGACGCCGACCGAGCCGAAGCGCGGCTCGACCGCTCCGCGGCGATGTTCCGCGAGCTCGGCGACTACGGGGGCCTGCACTGGTGTCTCGGGATCCTGGCGTGGACGCGGTTCATGCAAGGCCGCCTCGACGAAGCCGAGACGCTCGCCCGGGAGCAGCTGCCCG
>DAIMHT010000230.1:0-3225 GCA_036723155.1 Actinomycetota bacterium | reverse complement strand
CTGGCGTTCAACTTCCCGTTCCTGCTCGGCGACTTTGGCGCCGCCACCCTCCGAGCCGTCGTCGAGCGCACCGAGGCCGCCCTTCCCGCCGACGCGACCCCGGTCTGGACGATGGGCAACCACGATGTCTCCCGCTTCCCGACCCGCTGGTGCGACAACGACCCGCGCCGTGCCCGCGCCGCGCTCGTGATGCTCCTCGGGCTCCGCGGGACCGCCGTCCTCTACTACGGCGACGAGCTCGCGACCCCCGACACCGACGTGCCCGTCGACCGGCTCGTCGACCCGGTCAGCATCCGCTACCACCCGGTCGCGAACCGCGACGCGGCCCGGACCCCGATGCGCTGGAACGCCGACCGCGGCGCCGGGTTCACGGCTGGCGCCGTCGACCCCTGGCTCCCGCTCGGCGACGCCCCCGGCGGGACCGTCGCGGAGCAGCGGGACGACCCGGACTCGGCGTTGCACCTGACGCGGGACCTCCTCGCGCTCCGCCGCGCGCTCCCCTCCCTCCGAGCCGGGGCCTACGCGACGTGGCCGGCGCCCGACGACGTGTGGGCGTGGCGGCGCGGCGACGACGTGCTCGTGGCGGTGAACTTCGCCGACACCGCAACCGCCGTCGACGGCGTCGACGGCACGGTGCGCATCTCCATCGACCGGTCCCGCGACGGCGAAGCGGTTGCGGGGCGACTCGCCCTCGGGCCGCTCGAGGCCGCGGTCGTCGCCCTCAGCTGACGGGGCCGCTCAGCCGTCGCTCGGTGCGGCGCCTTCGTGCTCGAGGAGCCGCTGCTTGCGGCGCGGCCCCAACCCGTAGTTGCCGATCCCGCCGGAAGCGGGGAGCACGCGGTGACAGGGAACGACGACCGGCACCGGGTTCGCGCCACACGCCGAGCCAACGGCGCGCGACGCGCGCGGCGCGTCGATCGCCGCCGCGATCTCACCGTAGGTGCGGGTCTCACCGAGCGGGATCCGCTGCAGCTCCTCCCACACCCGGCGTTGGAACGCGGTGCCCCGCACGTCGAGGGGCAGCTCCCGGGCCGGCTTGCGCCCGTCGATGCGAGCGAGCACCTCGGCGACGATCGGGGCGAGCGCGTCGTCGTCCCGGCGAATGGCGGCCCGGTGGAACTCGTTGCTGAGGGCCCATTCCGCGGCGATCGCATCGTCGGCGAGGTCGACCTTGCACAGCCCCCGCTCGGTCACCGCGACCAGCAACGCGCCCAGCGGCGAGTCGGTCACGGTGAACGTGATCGTGGCGCCGACGCCGCCGTCCCGATACGACGCCGGGGTCATGCCGAGGTGGTCGTGGGCCCCTTCGTACAGCCGACTGGTCGAGCCGTACCCGACGCTGAACAGCGCCCGGGTGACCCCTTCGCCGTCGCGCAGCTCGCGTCGGAGCCGCTCGCGGCGCAGCGAATCGCCGTACTGGCGGGGCGTCACCCCGAGCACCTGCCGGAACGCCCGCCGGAGGGCATCGGTCGACACGTCCAGGGCGTGAGCCAGCTCGGGTGCGGTCGGGACCCGATCGTCGGTCGCCTCGATGAGCCGGCACGCGTCAGTGACCAAGGTGTTTGCCATACCACTGATGTACGCCATCGCCGGCGGGACCGCTATCCGTTTTCGGCGTGGGATCCCGTCCACGCCAGCAGGTCCTCCATCGGCCACGTGTTGACGATCCGATCGACCGAGAAACCGGCCGCGGCGGCGCGGTGACAGCCGTAGTCCTGCCAGCCCAGCTGCCACGTGGCGTGCGCGTCGGAGTCGATGCTCACCTTGGCACCGACGTCGAACACCAGGGCGAGCAGGCGCGTCGGGGGGTCGAGCCGCTCGGGACGGGAGTTGATCTCAACCGCCTTGTCGAGGTCGGCCGCGACCTGGAAGACCGTCTCGGCGTCGAAGGTCGACTCGGGACGGCCGCGGCCGACGACCAGGCGACCGGTGCAGTGACCGAGGACGTCCACGTGCGGGCTCTGGAGCGCCGCGACCATCCGGTGCGTCATCGGCTCGCGGTCCATGCGCAGCTGGCTGTGGACGCTCGCGACGACGACGTCGAGGGTGGCCAGCAGATCTTCGTCTTGGTCGAGCGTCCCGTCGGCGAGGATGTCGACCTCGATTCCGGTCAGGATCCGGAACGGAGCGAGGTCGACGTTCAGCGCCGCGATGACCCCGAGCTGCTCCCGGAGGCGCGCCGCCGACAGGCCCTTCGCGATGCGCAGCGACCGCGAGTGATCGGTGAGGACCAGGTAGTCGTGGCCGAGGTCACGGGCCGCGGTCGCCATCGCTTCGATCGTGTGGCCGCCGTCGGACCAGTCCGAGTGCAAGTGCAGGTCACCGCGCAGCGCGGCCCGGATCGGTCCCGCCAGGGTCGTCGGCGGGTCGGCTTCCTTGGGGGCATCTCCGAGGCGGTTCAGGTAGTCGGGGGTCTCCCCGCGGAGGGCCTGGTCGATCACGGTGGCGGTGCTCTTCCCGATGCCGGGCAGGTCCGTCAGCCGACCGTCGCGGGCCAAGGACCGCAGCTCGTCCTCGGGGATCTCCCGGATGGCGTCGGCGGCGCGACGAAACGCCTGGACCTTCGGACGGGCGTTGCGAACCCGCTGCAGCGAGTCCGCGATCTGCTCCAGGGCGTCGACCGGCTCCACCGTTTCGACGGTAGCGTGCCGCCGTGCCCGCCACCGACAAGTCGGTTTCGGCCGAACGGATCATCCACGCGCCGCCGGAGCGGATCTTCGCGCTGCTCGCGGACCCGGCCCGCCACCCCGCGATCGACGGTTCCGGGTCGGTCCGTCATCAACGGCCCGGCAATCCGGTGCGGCTGTCGCTCGGCGCCACGTTCGCGATGGACATGCGGATCGGGATGCCGTACCGGATCACGAACGAAGTCGTCGAGTTCGAAGAGAACCGGCGGATCGGTTGGCGTCACTGGGCGCACAACGTGTGGCGCTACGAGCTGGAACCGGTCGAGGGTGGGACCCGGGTGCGCGAGACGTTCGACTACTCGAACGGCCGCGGCCAGCTCCTGCTGCGCGTGACGGCGACGCCGCGCAAGAACCAGCAGAGCATCGAGCAGAGCCTCGAACGTCTGGCCGAGCTGTGCGAAAGCTCGACGACGCCCTCGACCTAGACTGCTGCGGCTTGGAGGGATGACCGAGTGGCCGAAGGTGCTCGCCTGCTAAGCGAGTAGGGGGCTTTAAACCTCCTCGAGGGTTCAAATCCCTCTCCCTCCGCCAAGCGCCC
>DAIMHT010000229.1:0-3241 GCA_036723155.1 Actinomycetota bacterium | reverse complement strand
CGTCGGCGGCGTGGATCACGTGCACCGCGTCCCATTCGCCGCCCTTCGCCGAGTGGACCGTTGAGAGCACGAGGTAGTCCTCCTCGAGCGATGGGGGCCCCGCGAGATCACTGGTGGCGGCGGGCGGGTCGAGGACCAGTTCGGCCACGAGCTGGGCCCGGTTGCCGTAGCCCAACGCCAGGTGCTCGAGCTCCTCGAGGTCGTGCAAGCGACTCTCCGCATGGTCGTACCGGCGACGCAGGACCGGGTCGAGGAACTGACGCAATCGAGCCACCTGCGCCGCGGGTTCGATCCGGTCCCCATCGGCGCACGCCGCGAGCGCCGCCCCGAGGTCGGCGAGCTCGCCTCGAGCCCCGGCCCGGACGGCGGCTCCCGCGTCGAGGACCCGCTCCACCGGGTGTCGACTGTCACCGGAGCGGGGGCGCACGCCCATCGTCGCGAGCAGCCGCCGCGCCGCGCTCGGACCCACCCCGTCGACGAGCTGCAGCGCCCGGAACCAGGCCAGCTCGTCGTACGGGTTGTCGAGAACCCGGAGCAACGCCAGGAGGTCCTTGATGTGCGCGGCCTCGAGGAAGCGCAGCCCGCCGTACTTCACGAACGGGATGCCCCGGCGGGTCAGCTCGACCTCGAGGAGGTCGCTGTGGTGCGCGGCCCGGAACAGGACGACCTGCTCGCGCAGCGCGACGCCTTCCTCGTAGTGGGCGAGCACGGAGGCGCAGACCTCGTCGGCCTGGGCCTGCTCATCGGGGCACGTCACGAGGCGAGGGGGACGACCGGCGGGTCGTTGCGACCACAGCTGCTTGTCGTGACGCTCGGCGGCCTGCGCGATGACCGCGTTGGCGACCGCCAAGATGGGTGGCGTGGAGCGGTAGTTCTCCTCGAGGGCCACGATCGTGGTCCCGGGGTACTGGCTCGGGAAGTCCAAGATGTTGCGGACCGTCGCCGCCCGGAACCCGTAGATGGCTTGGGCGTCGTCACCGACGACCATGACCCCGCTCGCGGTCCGGGTCATGGCGCGCACGATCTCGGCTTGGACGCGGTTGGTGTCCTGGTACTCGTCGACCAGGACATGGTCGAAGAGCCCCTCGAGCCGAGCCGCGAGGCGGGGTTGGCGGGTCGCGCTGGCCCAGAACAGCAACAGGTCGTCGAAGTCCAGCAGCTGCTGCGCCCGTTTCCGCTCGGTGTACCCGGAGAAGAGCGCCGCGATCGTGTCGGCGTCGGTGGCGCACCAGGGAAACGCGCGGTCCAGGACCTCGCGCAGCGGCTGTTGGGTGTTGGCGACCCGGGAGTAGATGGCGAGCAAGGTGTCCTTGCGTGGGAAGCGCCGGTCCTGGACCTCCGACGCCACCTCGCTTCGCACCAGTCCCATCAGCTCCGCGGCGTCTCCCTGGTCGAGCACGCTGAACCCGGCGGCCAGGCCGAGCGCGGCCCCGTGCACGCGGAGCAGCCGGTGACCGATGGCGTGGAAGGTCCCGCCCCAGACCAGACGGGCGGCGACCGGGTCCGTGACCTGCGCCGCCCGGCGCAGCATCTCGGTCGCGGCCCGTCGGCTGAACGTCAAGAGGAGGATGCGTTCCGGTCGCACGCCTCGATCGATGAGCGTCGCGACCCGGGCGGCGAGCGTCTTGGTCTTGCCGGTCCCGGCGCCGGCGATCACCAGCAGCGGACCGTCACCGTGCTCGACCACCCGCCGCTGCTCAGCGTTGAGCTGCGGCGAGACCGGCTCGGCGTCCACCCGCTCAGCGTAGACGACCAGACGAACATGTGTTCGAACACCACGATTCGGGGGCCCGCGCCATGATCGGGCGATGCCACGCCGTCGCGGGGGTCTCGACCGGCTGACCGGCCCGGGACCGCTCCTCGCGGGGGTCGTGGCGCTCGGCCTGATCGCCGCGGGGCTCGCCGCGCCGCCCGCGGCGGGCGCACCGGGGAGCGGCCGCGGCCCGACCGGATTCCAGCGGGTCGACTCGGCGATGCGGCGCCGGGTCCGCGGGCTGGACGGGGGAGCCACCGTCGTCGTCCACGACCAGACCACCTTGTTTCGCCGGTCGTACGGCGGCGTGCACACCGGCACGGTCATGCCGATCGCGTCGGCCAGCAAGTGGCTGACCGCAGCGACGCTCATGACGCTCGTCGATCAGGGACGACTCGCCCTCGATGACCCCGTGGCCCGCTTCCTTCCCAACTTCGGCGGCGACAAGGCCGCGGTGACGGTCCGCTCGCTGCTGTCGCACACGTCCGGCCTCCCCGACTCCCTCTGCGTCGGCGACCCGACCTCGACCCTGCGCCAGTGCGCTGACCAGACCGCGGCCGCGGTCATGCCGCCCAGCACCGGACGTGTGTTCCACTACTCCTCGGTCGGCTACGTCGTGGCGGGCAGGATCATCGAGGTCCTCACCGGCGAATCGTTCGAGCAGGCCTTCGAAGACCGGATCGCGAACCCGGTCGGGATGCGACGAACGCGATTCGACGGCGCCACGCGAATCCGATCCCACAACCCCGACCCGTCCGCAGCCGCGATCTCGAGCGTCGACGACTACGCCCGGTTCCTCGACATGCTGGTGCATCTCGGAGCATCGGGCACCCGCCAAGTCCTCACTCCCGCCTCGGTCCTCGAGATCGAGCGCGACCAGGTGCGGGGCTTCGACACCAGCCACGACGGCGCGGTGGCGATCACACGGATCCCCACCTACGGGCTCGGTGTCTGGCGTGATGTCACCGACCCGGCCGACGCCACGGTCGTCGCGAGCGGCAACGGCGCCCTCGGCTTCTACCCCTGGATCGACCGAGCCCATAGCGACTACGGCATCGTCGGCGTCGCCGACGAAGGACCCGACCAAGCCGTGCCCGCCTCGCAGCGCGTGGCGCGGCTCGAGTGGACGGTCGCCGCGAACGGAAGCTGAGGGTCGAGGTCGGCGCGGCACGCGCCCGCTCCGCGGCGGCGTGGAGTCCTATATGGTCGGGCGCCGCCTCGCCACCGACGGTCCATCCCGACCAAAGGGAACTTTCCGCCCATGAAAGCCCTCGTGTTCCGGCACAGCCTCGCCCGCGAAGCGATGGGAAAGGTGGGGGGCGTCGTCTCGCCCCGAGCGTTCGTCGCGCCGTTCGCCCCCGTCGCGCTGCGAGACGTTGACCCTCCGGTCCCGCCGGCACCGGACTGGGTGCTGTGCGACACCGTGCTCGCCGGCATCTGCGGATCGGACACCAAGCAGATCTTCCTCAACGGCTCGCTCGACAACCC
>DAIMHT010000228.1:0-3254 GCA_036723155.1 Actinomycetota bacterium | reverse complement strand
TGACCGAGCTCGCTGTCGACGATCTCGGCTTCGGTCCAGGTGCGCAGCAGCGCGCCGTACTGCTGGTAGAGGTCGGTGAACTGGCGCAGCCACACGACGAGGGACGCGTACCCGTCGGGGTCGGGGGTGAGGGCCGGCAGCTCGCGGGCCAGCGCCACCATCGCCGCGGCGACGTCTTCGGCGAGGGCCCGGAACAGGTCGTCCTTGCTGGTGAAGTACAGGTAGAAGGTCCCATGGGAGGTGCGGGCCGCCTTGACGATGTCGTCGACCCGCGCCGCGTGGAACCCTCGATCGGCGAACACGGTCGCACCGGCGTCGAGGAGGCGGCTCAGGGTGCGCCGGCCGCGAGCGCGCAGCTCCCGACCCTGTACCGGACCATCGGGACCCCGATCCGCCGGCCGCACCCCGGCACCGTCCCGGCGAGCCATGTCGACGGGAGCGTAGAAGAGGCTGACGGCCGTGTCACCTTTTTGGCGCTCGCGATACGCTCCGCGCCATGACCACGAGCGCCCCGCCGTTCGACTCCGTGACCATCGGCGACGAGGCCCCGCCGCTCGTCGTCGAGAACCTCACCCGCACCAACTTCGTCCGCTACGCCGGCGCGTCGGGAGACTTCAACCCGATGCACCACGACGACACCGTCGCGACCTCGGTGGGGAACCCGTCGGTGTTCGGGCACGGGATGCTCACCGCCGGGCTCATGGCCCGGGTCCTGAAGGACTGGTTCGGCCCGAGGGCGCTGCGACGCTTCCAGGTCCGCTTCGCCAAGCAGGTCTGGCCCGGCGACACCCTCACCTGTCGGGCCACGGTCACCGGGAAGCACGACGACGAGCGCCTCGTCGACCTCGAGTGCACGGTCACCAACCAGGACGGCGTCGAGGTCCTCACCGGGACCGCCACCGCCACCGCGGGCTAGGGACCACGGTGGGCCTCCTCGACGGCAGGGTCGCGATCGTCACCGGCTCCGGTCGGGGCATCGGACGCGAGTTCGCGCTCGCGATGGCCCACGCCGGGGCCCGCGTCGTGGTCAACGATGTCGGCGCGGCCCTGGACGGCGCCGGGACCGGCGAGGACCCGGCGACGCAGGTCTGCCGCGAGATCGAGGCGTTCGGCGGCGAAGCGATCCCGAATCACGACTCCGTCACCGACTTCGACGCGGCCAGCCGCATCGTGGCCAGCGCGGTCGACGCCTTCGGCCAGCTCGACATCTTGGTGAACAACGCCGGCATCGTGCGCGACCGCACGCTGGTGAAGATGAGCGCCGAGGACTTCGAGGCGGTCCTCGCGGTGCACCTCAAAGGGTCGTTCAACTGCGCCCGGCACGCCGCGGTGGTGATGAAGGACGCCGGCTACGGGCGGATCATCAACATCACCTCCTCCGCCGGCCTCCGCGGCAACTTCGGGCAGACCAACTACGGGGCCGCCAAAGCGGCGCTGATGGGCGTGACCTTCATCTGGGCGCTCGAGCTCGGCCGGTACGGCGTCACCGTCAACGCGGTGGCACCCGCCGGGGCCACGCGCATGACCGCGGCGTTGTTCGAACGGTCGGGGGAGCAGCCGCCACCGGAGCAGAATCCGGCGCTGAACGCGCCCCTCGTCGTGTTCTTGGCGTCGGAACGGGCCGGGCACGTCAACGGGCAGCTGTTGGGCCGCACTGACTACGCCTACACGCTGTTCCAGCACCCCAAGCAGATCGCCTTCATGTGGCGCGACGGCGGATGGACCCCCGAGCTCGTCGCCGAGCACTTCGACCAGGTGCTCGGCCAGCACCTCCAGACCGTCGGCATGGTGATGCCCTCGGGGATGGAGTTCTCGGGCGGAACCACCTAGGCGTGGTGTTCCCGCTCGGCGTCGTCGACCTCGCGTTCCGACCCGACCCACCCGAAGCGAGCGCGGCACGCGCCGCCGATCTCGGGTTCGATCACATCGATGTCCTCGTCGACGTCGACCCGGCCACCCTCGCGCTCCCGGTCGGCTGCCCGACCGCGTTCCCGAAGCCGCAGCCGGGCTGGTGCTCCACCCCGGCACCCCGCGACGGCCCCGACATGTGGGACCGCACCGTCCGCTGGTTCCGTGCCGCGCCGGGCGCGATTCTCGAACCCTGGGCGGGCGCGACCGTCTGCTCGGCCGAGACCATCCGGGCCATGCAGGCCGCGGTCCCCGGCCTGCGCCTCCTCGTCGACACCGGCCACGTCGCCGACTGGGGCGGCGATCCGATCGAGGTGCTCGAGCACGCCGACCACGTGCAGCTCCGCCAAGGGCGGCCGGGTTCGACCCAGCTGCACGTCGACGACCCCACCGGCGTCGTGGACTTTGCCGCCGTCCTCGCCCGCCTCGACGCGCTCGACTACCGGGGGCGACTCTCGATCGAGTACTTCGACCTGCCCGAGTACGGCTGGCCCCTCGACGAGCCGCTCGCCTGGGCGCACGCCCTCGCTGAGCACGTCCGGGCACTCATGGGCTGACCGTCCCGGCGAGGCACGCCTCGAGATACGTCACCGCGTCGAGGTCGTCGACCGCGGCGGTGGCGCGGGCCATCCCGCCTCGCCCGACGGCCTCGGTCTGCCAACGGTCGCCGACGCCCGCGGTCGAGGTGGACGACACCCAGGCGTAGATCGCGAAGAGGCGGTACTGGTCCCACGCCTCGCCTTCGTCGAGCTCCACGCCGTGGCGGGCGAGCCCGTCGCAGTACCGGCGGATCCATTCCGCCTCGGACGTGCGGCGCAGCTCGGTGGGGACCGAGCCGCACAGGACGTAGGCCACGTCCCACATGCCGGCCCGGGGCATCACCATGCCCCAGTCGAAGAAACCCGGTCGCTCGCCATCGACGAACAGGTTCCCGAGGTGCGGGTCCCCGTGGGCCAAGGTGCGGGGCAGCGACGCCCACAGCTCGGCCACCTGGGGCGCGGCCTCGACGTACAGCTCGCCCAGACGGGTGAACACTGGAGGCATCTCGGACGCGAATCGGGCGACGGCCCGGGCGATGAACGGGCCGCCGGCACCGAACTGCAGGCGGCCGCCGTCACCGACGAACGCCAACGGCCCGTCGTCGAGGGCCGGCGACTCCCAGAACGGGCCGTGCAGCTCCGCGAGCTCGTCGACGAGACGGCCGGTCACGACGTCGAGGTCGCCGTCGTCGGGGCTCGGGAAGCGGCAGCCGCTCGCAACGAGATCCTCGAGGACCATCACGTAGCGCCCCTCCTCGACCGCGGCGTGCCACACCCGAGGGACGCGCACCGCGACGCTCGCGGCGA
>DAIMHT010000227.1:0-3257 GCA_036723155.1 Actinomycetota bacterium | reverse complement strand
GCTGGCCGCGAGCGGTACGAGCAGCTGCGGCGGTTGATCGCACGAACGCCGTTCGTGAAGGTGCAGGCGGCAGTCGAGTTGGGCCGCGAGCGTCTTCGTGTTCAATCTGAGCCGATGGACGCCGTCGTTCCACCGTCGCCGAACTGAACCGCCTCACTGGCGACACGGTTTCCAAATGCGCGTGACGTGCCCTGCCGAGGCTCGGGCACCGTGGTGAGACCCCGGTCAACCGGTTATCGCGCTCCAGGTCGCGACGCCAGCTAGGACGAGCAGTACGACACCGGTGACGCGCCGGACGACGCTGATCGAGACGACGCGGAGCAGGCTTTGACCGCTGGCAACTGCGAGCGCAGCGACGCACCAGAGCGCGAGCACCGCTCCGAGGCCAACGCTGAGCGGCGAGTGGTAGTGGGCAGCCAGATTGGCGGTCAGAATCTGGGTGAGGTCGCCCCATTCAGCAAGGAAGATCACCACGAACGCGGTCGTGACAACCCGCCGATGGCTGGTCGTCTCGCGATCGATGAGCTTCGTTTCATCGCGGCCGCTCTCGATGAACGCGTAGACCGCACCGGCGAGGAAGAGTCCGGCAACTAGTCCGTCGACGGCTCGGTGCGACAGGAGTGCGAAGAGCCCGACCCCGATGGTCGTGGCGATGACGACGTGGAGGAGAAATGCGGCTGCTGCTCCCAGCCATACCGACCGGGGACGGCCGCGGGTTGCGAGGACTAGGGAGGCAAACATGGTCTTGTCAGGCAGCTCGCCGATGAAGATGATCGGGAAGACCGCCGCCGCGATGCCGAGATCCATACCAACCTCTCTGGTCGCCCAAGTGGGCGACGCCGACCAGGGTCGATGATCCCGGGACGGCTTGCCGGGGTCAGGGGTGCGTCGCAGTGGCACGCGTCGCCTCAGTCCCGGGGAAGCGTACGACGACCAGCCGGCCACCTGAGATACGACCGGACAAAAGCCGCATTGTGAGGCCGCCCGATTCACCTGGCGTTGCGTCGCCCCACGTCCGGGCATCGATTCATCGGGGCCGGCTACGCAAGCGTCGGCACGAGTACGGTCTTCGTCAGGTCCTCGCCTGGCATCCGGTCCTCGTCGGCGGTCAAGGAGGGCGGAACCGGTGTCGATGATGAATGGCGTGGACGGGCATCCCCCCCTCGATGGGGCGGCGATTCAGGCCCAGCTCGACTCGCTGCTCGCGTCGCACCCAACGGCGCTCGTCGCGGCCATTGGCGCCGACGGGATCTTCGTCCCGATGCCCGAGTCCGTCGCACTACAAGGACATCAGGTCCTCCCGGGACGCTCCGCGATGGACTTCGTCGTGGCCGACGATTGGGATGCCATCATCGGCGCTTGGGAACAGGCCCGCGTGGCTGGCGCCGCCCACGCCGATGTCCGCCTCGTCACGGCCCGCGACCAGCAAGCAGCGATGCACTACTTCGACGCACGCGAGCCTCACGGCGTCTTCATCGGCGTCCTCCTGGGGCCCGGCATCGAAGCGGCCATGTCCCGGGTCGAGTCCTTCGACGACGCACCCCCCCGCGTCGCCCGCGCGCTCAAGAACGACGCCGCCATCTTCGTCGAGGTCGACGACGCCACCCTCCAGATCCTGGGCTGGTCAGCTGAGGACATGATCGGTCATCGGTCCCTCGAGTTCATCCATCCCGACGACGAGGAACTGGCGATCAAGAGCTGGATGGCCATGCTGGCGACCCGCGACGTGGGACCGCGGGTCCGAATGCGGCACCGTCACCGCGACGGATCCTGGATCTGGCTCGAGGTCACCAACTACAACTGCCTCGACGATCCCGACCGAGGCCACGTCGCCACCGAGATGATCGACGTGTCCGAAGAAGTCGCGGCTCACGACGCGGTCCGCCGGAGAGAGCGCCTGTTCCGCCGACTCGCCGAAGCGCTACCGACGGGTCTGGTCCACATCGATCACAACCGTCAAGTCGTCTACGCCAACGAGCGCCTCGCCGAGATCCTCGGCACCGGACCGGCCGACCACGTCAACGAACGCCTCGGGACGGTCGTCCGGGACGACTGGCCTGCTCTCGACACCGCGATCACACGCGCGCTGAGCGACGGCAGCGACGATGACCTCGAAGTCCAGATCCGGCCTCCGGACCCGTCCGGCCTGCGCCGCTGCTTCGCCAAGATCCGGGCGCTCACCGACGACGAGGAGGCGACGGGCGAGACCGGCGCCATCATCTCGATCGAAGACATCACCGAGAGCGCCCAGCTGCGAGTTGAGCTCGAGCGACGGGCCAACCTCGACATGCTCACCCGCTGCCTGAACCGCGCCACCGTCATGTCCGCGCTGGAAGCCACGGTGTCGCAAGCCGAGAGAGCGCTCGTCGCGGTGATCTTCGTCGATCTCGACGAGTTCAAAGAGGTCAATGACCGCCACGGTCACGCCGTGGGTGACGAGCTGCTCATCATCGCGGCCGAGCGTCTGACCGGAGCCGTCCGGCAAGGCGATTTCGTCGGCCGGCTCGGAGGTGACGAGTTCCTCGTCGTCTGCCCCGAGGTCACCGGACCCGACGAGGCCACGAAGGTTGCCGACCGGGTCGCCGCCGCCCTGCATGGCGAGTTCACGATCAGCGGAACCACCATCGAGCTCCGAGCGAGCGTCGGCGTCGTCTGCGCCCAGCGTCAAGGCGCCAGCGCCGAGGACCTCGTGTCAGAAGCCGACGTCGCCATGTACGCGAGCAAGCGCGAGCGAGCCCGCGAACACACCGAGAGCTGACCCGAACGCGGTAGGCGTTCGGAACGGGCTTCGCGAAGCAACACGCGAGTTCGGCGCCGGGTCGCGCTCGCGGGCCTCTCGACGGCCGCTCCTGAGCCGCCTCGTGAGAAAGGTCGGTTTGGCGGCGCGAAACGCGGGGTCGGAAAGCCTGGGAGACTCCGTCGGTGCCCAACCGTGAGACGGAGCGTTGCCCCGGGTGTCACCGCGACGTCGCGGTGGCTCGCCCCGAAGGCATCGCCGTCGAGATCGTCCGGGACCTCACCGCAGACGGCCGCGAGGAGATCACCATCACGATCGGACGCGTCGTCGTCCACCACTGCATGCTGTTCGCCGACGGAGAGTGGCGGTAGCGGCGATAGGGCGCGCCGGCCCTCCCGACAGAGCACGCAGCACCCAGTGCGTTGCGGGTGGGGCCATGAGGCTCAGGAGCGGCGACCAACGCGGGTGAGCGGGGTGGGGCCGGCAGGGATCGAACCTGCGACCGAAGGATTATGAGTCC
>DAIMHT010000226.1:0-3262 GCA_036723155.1 Actinomycetota bacterium | reverse complement strand
ACTCACCGCAACGGCGGTCCCTCGCCGAGCGGCTCGGTGCGCACGTCGTCGTCGACCCCCGCGACCAGCCCGGCATCGACGCCTGGCGCGCCGTCGCGGACGCCCGGCCCCTCGTCATCTTCGAGGCGGTCGGGGTCCCGGGCATGCTCGACGACGTCATCGCGGCCGCGCCGTCCCAGGCCCGGATCGTGGTCGCGGGGGTCTGCATGCAGCCCGACCGCATCCGCCCGCTGATCGCCGTCGTCAAGGAGCTCAACGTCCAGTTCGTCTACGCGTACGACGCCGACGAGTTCGCGGTGACGCTGCGCGCGCTGGCCGAGGGGACCCTCGACGTCGCGCCGATGGTCACCGGACGGGTCGGCTTCGACGGCGTCGCGGACACCTTCGACCTGCTCCGCGGCGCCGAACATCACGTGAAGGTGCTCGTCGAGCCCGACGGGCCCCCACACGTCACCGCGCTCTGACCGACTCGACGGTCAGGTGAACGCGCCCGCCGGGGTCAACAGCTGGCGGCGCCACCGGTCGGGGGTGAACAGCGCGGCGCGCGGGTAGTCCTCGAACATCCACCGGGCGAAGTTGCGCCGCGTCCACGGCGTCAGCCCCGCGGCGCGGATCGCCCCGTTGGCGACGAACCCCGACCGGAGCAACCGCTGCAGGAACGCCGCGAACCGCAGATCGCGGCCCAGCGCCTGATCGACCGCGCCCCGGTATCGGGTCGCCACACGCTCCGGACCCCCGTCGGCCGCCACCGCATCGGCCGCGAACACGCCCGTGTCGAGCGCCTGCGCGATCCCCTCCCCGGTCATCGGGTCGACGACCGCCGCCGCGTCACCGACGTACAGGACCCGCCCGTCGACCAGGCGCTCCGGCGCGTAGGCCGTCGGGATCGGCCACGCGCGGTACCGGGCCTCGGGCTCGGCCTGCGGGCCGAGCACCGCGCGGAGCACCGGGCGCGCCAGCAGGTCGCTCCACAGTCGCCTCAGCGCCTTCCCGTCGTACCCGGCGCTGCGGAGCACCCCGAACCCGACGTTGGCGCGCCCGTCGGGGAGCGGGAACACCCACGCGTACCCCGGGAGCAGGTCCCGTTCGAAGAGGACCCACAGGCGTGGATCACCGACGTTCCCGAAGTACTGGCGCACCGCGTGCCAGGCCCCCAGATCCGGCTCGACATGGGGGGCCGTCAGGCGACGAACACTCGAGTAGTGGCCGTCGGCGGCGATCACGAACGGGACCCGCCACTCCGTCTCGTCGCTGGTCCGCACCCGCACCCCGTCGAGCTCGACCTCCACCTCCTCGACCCCGACCCCGTCGCGCACGACGACACCGGCGGCTCGGGCCCGGTCGACGAGCGCGGCGTCCAGCGTCGTTCGCTCGATCACGGTGGCGTGCCAACCCGATGCGGGCAACGGGAGCTCGACCTGCCAGTGATCGGGTGCGACCACGACCACGGAGCGGACCGGTTCCACCCCGAGGCCCGGAACCGAGACCCCGAGTCGCTCGAGACGGCTCAACGCCGCGGTCGTCAGCCCGTCACCGCAGGTCTTGTCGCGCGGAAAGACGGCCTTGTCGACGAGGGTGACCTCGAGGCCATGGCCCCGGGCGGTGATCGCCGCCGCCGCGCCCGCGGGTCCGGCGCCTACGACGAGGAGGTCGGCGGTGGCCGGCACACGCCGACGGTACCGACATCTCGCGGCCCGGTTTCGACGTTGCCGGTCCTATCGGCCAAAATGCGCCATCCACGACGGGGTGCCGCTCACGCGGCGCGCCGACACTGAGCGGAGCACCCATGAACATCGCCGTCTGCGTCAAGCAGATCCCTGACCCGGCCGTCCCCGGGGAGCTGGATCCGCAGACCAAGACCCTCAAACGCGAAGGAAAGCTGATCCTCGACGAGTCCGACAGCTTCGGCGTCGAGATGGCCCTCCAGCTGGTCGACAAGGCCGGCAGCGGCGAGGTGACCCTCATCTCGATGGCTCCGAACAACGAGGTCTCGGGGCTGCGCACCGCACTGGCGATGGGCGCGGCGAAAGCCGTGCTCGTCTCCGACGAGGCCCTGGCCGGCAGCGACGCCCTCTCGACGGCGAAGGTCCTGGCCAAGGCCATCGAACGGGTCGGCGACATCGACCTGGTGCTGACCGCCACCGAGTCCACCGACGGGTACACCGGCACCGTCCCGTCCCAGATCGCGCAGCTCCTCGACTGGCCGTCGCTCACCTTCGCCAAGCACGTCGAAGTCGGTGACGGCAAGGTCACGATCCAACGGCAGACCGAAGCCGGCTACGACGAGGTCGACGGGACGCTGCCCGCGGTCGTCAGCGTCACCGCGGGCGTGGTCGAACCTCGATACCCGTCCTTCAAGGGGATCATGGCCGCGAAGAACAAGCCGGTCGACCAGTGCGCCGTCGCCGATCTGGGGCTCCAAGCCGACGAGGTCGGTTGGGCCGGCGCCCGGCAAGAGATCGTGAACATCGCGGCCGCGCCGGCACGCGAGGCCGGCGAGAAGATCGAAGACGACGGCAACGCCCACGAACGCGTGGTCGCGTTCCTCGAAGCGCTCAAAGTCATCTGAGGGGCAGGACATGGGAATCTCCAAAGTTTGGGTCTACGCCGAGACCGACGGTGCGAAACCGCACTCGAGCACGCTCGAGCTCCTCACGAAGGCGCGCGACCTCGGTGACTCCGTCGAGGCCGTCTACGTCGGGAGTGACGCCGACACGCTCGCGGCACCGCTCGGCGAGCACGGCGCGACGACCGTGTACGCCGTCGACCCCGGTGACGGGCTCAACGGCGTGATCGGCGCCGCCGCGCTCAAGGAGCTGGTCGGCACCCACCAACCCGACCTGATCCTCTTCGCGCAGAGCTACGACGGGCGCGACGCGATCGCCCGCCTCTCGGCGGTCCTCGACCGTCCGGTGATCACCAACGGCACCGCCGTCAGCGTCGACGGCGACCGGGTCATCGTCGGCACCGCCGCGTTCGGTGGCAACACTCTCGTCGACACCGCGTTCACCGGTCCGGCGCCGTACCTCGCCGCGATCCGCCCCAAGTCCTTTCCCGCCGAGCCCAGCGGGGGTGGACCGGCGAAGGTGGAGCAGGTCGCGGCCGCCGACGCCGGCCGGGCCGGTGCCGCGAAGGTCCTGGAACGCCACGTCGAGGAGCGCGAAGGACCCAAGCTCGAAGAGGCGACCGTCGTCGTGTCCGGCGGCCGGGGGCTCGGCAGCGCCGAGGCGTACGAGCCCCTCGTCGAGGAGCTCGCCAAGCT
>DAIMHT010000225.1:0-3284 GCA_036723155.1 Actinomycetota bacterium | reverse complement strand
CGTAACAGGGCAGGTGGTAGGCGCGGTGCTCGTAGGAGTGGCTGCCCAGCTCGAACAGCGGATCGCCGGCGAGGCGGCGCGTCAGGTCCGGGTACCGCTCGATCCACTTCCCGGCGAGGAACAGCGTGGCGGGAACCTGTAGCTGGTCGAGCTCGTCGATGACCGCAACGTTCGCGAACGACGCCACCCGATGCTGATCGAGCTCCCGGATCATGCCGTCGGTCAGGTTGGAGTCGAACGTCAGCGCGACGAGGCGACGGTCTCGCGGACCGTTCGTGACGACCGTCCCGGGCGGGACCGTGGGAAACGGCGGCAGCGTCGTCGTGGTCGTGGGGGCGAGGGTCGTCGTCGACGTGGCTTGATCCGCCGGCGGCGTGGCCCGCCGTTGCGACGACCCGGATCCCTGCGCGAGTGCGACCGCGACCCCGGCGGACGCCACGGCCACCACCGACGCGACCACGGCGACGGTCACGCGCCGCCGTCGCCGACGGCGCGTGTCGGCACGCGACGGTGTCGCTCGTGGTTCGTGTGCCCGCACTGCCCGCACTCCGCGTTGCTGGTGACCCGACTGGGCCCCCGAAGGGTTCATTCAATCAAGCCCGGGAGGGCCCGTCGAGCAATCGGCGGCGAACACCAGGTGAAGAACCGGGAGCGGCGCCCGGTCAGCGGGTCGGGACGCCCAAGGAGTCGAGGAGGGCCCGGACCCGCCGGCCGATCTCGTCGCGAATGGGACGGACCGCGTCGACCCCGAGCCCGTCGGGGTCGGCCAGGGCCCAGTCCTCGTATCGCTTCCCGGGAAAGATCGGGCAGGCGTCGCCGCAGCCCATGGTGATGACGGCGTCGGCGGCCCGGACGATCTCGTCGGTCCAGGGCTTGGGGTACTCCCCGGAGATGTCGATGCCGACCTCGGCCATCGCCGCGATCGCGGCCGGGTTCACCTCCCGGGTCGGCTCGGAGCCGCCGGACCAGGCGACGGCCCGGTTGCCGGCGAGGTGCTGGAACCAGCCCAGCGCCATCTGGCTCCGACCGGCGTTGTGCACGCACAGGAAGAGGACGACGGGCACGCCGCCGTCGGCGTTGCCCTCCACCCGCGCCAGCGCGTGGAGGCGCTGGCGGGCGAACCGCTCCGCGAGGATCGGGAGAAAGTTGATCGTCGTGGCGTGCTCGGCGAACTGGTCCCAGCTGCTGAGGACGAACCGCTCGATGGTCTCGTCGCCGAACACGCCGTGGAACTCGTCGGCGAGCCGGGTGACGGCGGAGCGGAGGGCCAGCTGCTGGTCGACGGTCGGTCCGGTTTGCGTCACGTCGGCTCCTTCATTCGGCGCCAGAGGCTTCGTGGGGGACGACGACGGAATCGGCGGGGAGACCGGGGCGCAGGAACCGGGCGACGGCGACCGCCGCCAACCCTCCCGCCACCTGGACGACGATGAAGGCGGGGGCGCTCGATGGCCGGATGCCGGCGAAGGTCCGGGTGAGCGTCCGTGCGATCGTGACCGCGGGGTTGGCGAAGCTGGTGGAGGACGTGAACCAGTAGGCGGCGGCGATGTACGACCCGACCGCGAACGCGGCGACGGACGATCGACCCGAACGGACGACGCCGAGGATCACCACGATCAGCCCGAAGGTGGCGACGAACTCGGCGAGCCACAACGCCCCGGATGACCTCGTGTGCGTCGAGAGCGTGACCGGGGCCAGGTCGAACATGAGGTTCGCCACGATCGCACCGCCGCACGCCCCCACGACCTGGGCGACGACGTAGGACGCGCCGTCACGGGTGGAGATCCCCCCGAGGATGCGGTCGGCGAGCGTCACGACCGGGTTGAAGTGGCCACCCGAGACCGGGCCGAGGGCCAGGATCAGCGCGATGAGCCCCGCTCCCGTCACCGTGGCGTTGATGAACAGCTGCAAGCCCACATTGCCTGGTGACAGTCGTTGGGCCGCGATGCCCGACCCGACCACGATGGCGACGAGGAACGCGCTGCCGAGGGCCTCAGCGGTTACCCGCCGGGCGAGGTCCCGATCCATCGCCGTGGGCTCAGCAGCAGCGGGCGGCCGATTCCGGTGCCGCGGCGCAGCACTCGGCGTCCGCGGCCGGCTCGACCGTGCGGAGCTCCTCGCCGGGCATCTCGACGTCGGCGAGCACGGTGTAGATCTCCCAGGGCTCGCCGTCAGGCGCGTCGACCCACACCTTGTCCTGGACCGCGTAGCAACAGGCCACCTCGTCCTCGGTCGCCGTCACCAGCCCCTGGTCCGAGAGGCGGGCCTGCGCGGCGGCGACGTCGCCGGCGTCGGGGACCTCGACGCCGAGGTGGTTCAGCGTTCCTGGCGCGCCGTGACCCTCCACGAGGACCAGCTTGAGGGGTGGGGTGTCGATGGCGAAGTTGGCGTAGCCGGGCCGCACCTTGGCCGGGGTGACGTCGAACAGCTTCGAGTAGAACGCCACCGCCGCGTCGAGGTCGGCCACGTTGAGTGCCAGCTGGACCCTCGCCATGATGCTGCTCCCTGGTATATTCGCCTCAGTCGATTGATCGATTATCGCGAATACATTGACGATTGTCAATGCGCCGAGAGGAGATCCGATGGTCGCACGAGGCTCGGCGTCGGTGCCTGAGGCCTGCTGCCCGTCGGTGCTCGACTCGCCCCTCGACGAAGCCGAGGCCACCGACCTCGCCCGGGCCTTCTCGGCCCTCGCCGACCCGGTGCGGCTCCGCCTGCTCAGCCTCATCGCGGACGCGGGCGAGGTCTGCGCCTGTGAGCTCCTGGAGCCGCTGGGCAAGGCCCAGCCGACGGTGTCGCATCACACCAAGGCCCTGGCCGACGCCGGGCTGATCGTCGGTGAGAAGCGGGGCCGGTGGGTGTGGTGGTCGATCGTGCCGGACCGGGTGGCCAGGCTGGCTGACGCCCTCGCACCGGCGTCGCGCCCCGCCCGCGTCTGAACCCGCCCCGCGGTCACCTCGAACCGTGGCCGCCGGCGCTCACGCGGCGCGGGCGAGGACGACGACCCAGCCTGCGGCCGGCGTCGACGGTGTCGGCGCGCCGTAGCTGTCCCGGACCTCCACCGTGAAACCGGTCGCCTCGAGCATCGACGTCAGCGTCGCCGGCTCGTAGAGGTGCAGCACGTGGTGCTCGTCGGTGCGTTCGTACCCGCCGCGCTCCGAGCGCCGAAAGATGGTCACGAACCGGTCGAGGCGGCGCCCGTCCTCGCTCTCCTCGGCGTGCATGAACAAGGTCCAGGTGTCCCGGTCGTGGAGCCGGTTCGCGACCCGATCCGGGCCGTAGCGGCC
>DAIMHT010000224.1:0-3318 GCA_036723155.1 Actinomycetota bacterium | reverse complement strand
CCCCGAACGGCAGCATCAAGTGGTTCGACGCTCGCAAGGGCTTCGGGTTCATCGAACGGACGAACGGCGACGACATCTTCGTGCATGTGTCGGCCATCGCCGGTGGCGCCCACAAGCGCCTCGAAGAGGGCCAACAGGTCGAGTTCGACGTCGGACCGGGCCGCAAAGGCGACGAGGCCCGCAACGTTCGGGTATTGGTGTCCTAAACCATTAGGTGTCCGAGAGCAGACGAGGAGCTGAGATGGCCGACAAGTCACCGAAGAAGGTCGAGTCGAAGAAGCCCGGCAAGACCCTCAAGGAGAAGCGGGCGGCGAAGAACCAGAAGCGCCGCGAGGGCCGCGGGGGCTCCTGACGGCCCAAACCTCCGGGGTCGCGACGCCGGTCGCCCACCCGGCCGGTTTCGTGCTCATCGACGGGGGTGCGGGAGCGGTCAGGGGTTGGCGATATCGGCCGTCGCGGTCAAGGTCCGCTCGTCGAACTGGCTGAGCAACGGTCGGGCCGTGACCCGCCAGGTTCCGGAGAGCGGGATCGTGAACCCCGACGCCAGATAGTGGCCCGTCCCGAGCGGCGTCAGCGGCACCACGAGCGGCGGAATCTTGCGGGCGGCGAGATCCAACGTCAACCGCAGGTCCTTGACCGTCAACGGCTTCCCGTTCGCTTGGAGGACGCTCACGTGCAGGTCGTTCGCGCCCGTCTTCCCCGGGGTGAACAAGACGTCGACCGACAGGCTCGAGGACTTCAGGGTCGCCTCGACCAGGTTCGCCGTGGTACCAGTCGCGGCGTCGCTGCGGGCCGGCGGCGCGTTGACCAGCAACGCCGTCACGACCAGGACCGCGACCCCCACGGTGATCTCCACCCACACCGACCGTCGCAACGACCGCAACGCCCGACCTTCCCCCGATGTCGTCGGGTCGTCGTCGGAGGCGAAGTCGTCCGCACCGCCCGCGACGACCGGCACCGCCCGTCGCGGCCCGAGCCGCGACCCCGGGAAGAGATGGACCACGATCTCGCGGCTGAACGACGCCAGCACCACCATGCCGGCGAACAGGATGACCTTCACGATCAGCAGCCGTCCGTAGTCGGTGCTCCGCAACGCGCCCAGGGTCCCGACCTGCCGCCAGGCCTGGAACGTGCCGCTGGCGACGATCACCGCGAGGCAGCCGGTCGCGAGACGCGACCAGCGCGGTAGCACGTCGCGCAGCTGCGTCACGTCGCGGCCGGGCAGCAGCACCGACACGAGCAGCACCAAGCCGCCGAGCCAGACGCACACCGCGAGCACATGGAGGATGTCGGCGACGACGGCCAGCGTGACCCACCGTCCGGTGACCGCATGCCCGGCGTATCCCGGCGTCGCCGCGAGCGCCACGGCCAGGAGCACCCCGAGCGGGATCGTGACGCGGGCGAGCCGGCGCGGCACCCGATCCGGGGCCACCGTCGCCGCGTACAGGACCGGCAGGGCGACGATGAGCAGCACCAACCGGGCGATCGCGACCTGACCGAACCGGATCCCGACGGTGTGACCCAGCAACGAGAGCTGCGTCACGTCGCCGAGCCCCAAGCCGGCGGCGTACGGGCCGTAGAGGAACAGGCCCGCGACCGTTCCACCGACGAGCGCGAGCCAACCGCCGATGACGAGCCGTCGGGCCCGTTGTGACTTCCGTGCCCCCGGCCACACCGACAGCGCGAACACCGCCGCCCCCAGCAGCAGCGTCAGCCCCGCGAACACGAGCCAGCGCGTCACGCCGAACGCCGCGCCCACCACCGGATCGCCGCCCTGTTGGGCGAGGAGGCGCTGGGCGAGGCTCCGGGCCCCGGGACTCGACGCGTTCCCCGCGGTGCCGATCTGGAAGGTGAAGGCACCGGCGACCGGATGCGTGTCCGCCGACGTGACCCGCCACGTCACGACGTAGGAGCCTTTCGCGAGGCCCGACACCCGAAGCCGAACCACCGCCCCCTGGACGTCGGTCCCGCCGCTGTCGACGCGACCGCCTCCACGGTCGTAGACCCGCACCGCGCCCAGCGCCGCGCTGACCTGGCTGTCGAACCGCAACGTGATCGCCGACGGGGACTGGGCCAGCACCGCGCCCGGCGCCGGGTCCGACTGGAGCAACGTGGCGTGCGCCGATGCCGGCGACGCACCGAGGATCACCAGCGTCAACGCCACCGCGACCACAGCACCGGCGCGCCGGATCGTCACGACTCCCTCATCGCCGCGCCGTCGTGCAGCCGCGTGACACCGTCGGACCGTCCCGAGGTGGGCTCGGGGCTAGCCGTTGACGTTGCCGACCTTCCCTCCGAGGTCCGGGTGCTCGGCGCTGAAGATGCCCCACGAGCTCGGCCACCCGTCGGCGACCCAGGCGTGCATCATCCAGAGCGAGTCGAGCTTGATCTTCACGCCTCCCCGTGCCGCGCACGTCGCGGCGTCGGTGCTCTCCGCGCCGACGACGACAGCGCCCCGGAGGCACAGGCCGCCGTTGAGGTTGTGCTGGTGCCAGATGTCGTTCGAACCGGCGAAACCTTCGGGCGGCTTCGCGCCGGACAGCGCCGCGTAGCTGAGGCCCACGATCTTCGACGTGGGATCGGTGCCGTCATAGAGGAGCATCGCCGGATGGGAGACGTCGAACCCGCCCAAGTAGCCGCCGTTGATGTAGTGCGCCCCGATGCAGGGCACGTAGGTGGTGGTCATGTGGTAGCCGGCCGCTTCCGCGTCCTTCACGGTCGGGTACTGCACCGTGACCTGATGCGCGGCGGCGAGCTGGGCCGAGAGGAGGTTCCGGGTCGCCGGATCGGTGATCGCGGTCCAGGGGAACGGACCCCGGTGGCCGTGCTCGGTCTGACCCGAGGACGCCGGAGGCCCGGACACCTCACAGGGGGTGCTCCCGGTCAAGCCGGTCGTCGCCGCGCCGTGCACGTGCCCACTGGCGAGGCCCGCCGAGCTCACCGCCACCGAAGCCGACGCCGTCGCCGGCGGCGGTCCGGGATCGAGCAGGAGCATGGCCCCCGCGCCCGCGACGAGGCCGAGTACCAGCACCGAAAGAAGCCGTCCCATCCAACGTCCCCCCGTGATCTGTCAACGAGCCGCCTCGGTCAGCCAGGGTAGCCCTACGTCCGCGATCGTCGATCGCCTGCGCGCGGGAGGCGTAGCGCGAGAACGGTTTAGAGGCCCCCGACCGCGGGCGTGAACCGCGCCAGATAGGAGGTGAGGTGCCCGTACGTACCGGTCGCGAGCAGGATCCCGAGCACGACGAGGAGCACCCCGGCGACCCGCTCGATGATCACGCCCGCCCGGCGGAGCCGGTCAGCCATCGAGGGGAACGA
>DAIMHT010000223.1:0-3345 GCA_036723155.1 Actinomycetota bacterium | reverse complement strand
GCCTGCCCGCGGTCCTGAAGACCCGCCGCGGCGGGTACGACGGCAAGGGCCAGCGGGTCCTGCGCGTCGCCGCGGACCTCGACGAGGCCTGGCAGGCGCTCGGCGCCGCTCCCCTGATCCTCGAGCAGCTCGTCGCGTTCCAACGGGAGCTGTCGATCGTCGCGGTGCGCGCCCTCGACGGCACCACCGCGTACTACCCCGTGGTCGAGAACGAGCATCAGGACGGGATCCTGCGCGTCACGCGCGCGCCGGCGCCCGACCTCGCGTCAGGCCTGCAACCGGAAGCGGAGACGATCGCGGCGAAGCTGCTCCGCGATCTGGACTACGTCGGTGTCCTCGCGGTCGAGCTGTTCGAGGCCGACGGTCGCCTCCTGGCGAACGAGCTCGCGCCCCGGGTGCACAACTCCGGCCACTGGACCATCGAAGGGGCCGACACCAGCCAGTTCGAGAACCACCTGCGCGCCATCCTCGGCTGGCCGCTCGGGTCCGTGACGCCGCGAGGGTTCAGCGCCATGGTGAACTGCCTCGGCGCGCTCCCCCCGCAGGACGCGATCCTTCGCATGGTGGGGGCGCACCTCCACGACTACGCGAAGGCGAGCCGCCCCGGGCGCAAGGTCGGGCACGTCACCGTGACCGCCGGCGGTGTCGAGGAACGCGATCGCCGCCTCGCCGCGGTGCGGGCGGTCATCGACGGCGCGTGAGCGCCGCCGGGATCAGCGGACCGCCCCCGCGTCGCGCAGCTTGGCGACGTCGGCGTCGCTGAAACCCCAGTCGCGCAGCGCCTCGTCGGTGTGCTCACCGGGCTTGGCCGCGGGCCGGTGCAGCTCCGGGGCCGTGCGCGAGAACCGGGGCGCCGGCGCGGGTTGGAGCACCCCTTCGTACTCAACGATCGTGTCCCGGGCCTGGATGTGAGGGTGCTCCGCGGCTTCGCTCATGGTCAGCACCGGCGCGAAGCAGGCGTCGCTGCGTTCGAGGAGCGCGCACCACTCGGCTCGGGTCTTGGTCTTGAACAGGTCGGTGAACCGCTCCCGCAGCCGGGGCCAGCCGTCGCGGTCCATCTGCGCCGGGAGGTCCTCGGCGGCGAGGCCGGTCTCGGCGAGCAGCTCGGCGTAGAACTGGGGCTCGAGGGACCCGAGCGCGATGAAGGCACCATCGGCGCACTCGTAGCTGTCGTAGAACGGGGCGCCGGTGTCGAGCACGTTCTCGCCGCGGTGCTGCTCGTCGAACGCGCCGAGGTGGCGGAGGCCCCACATCATCGACATGAGGACCGCGGTCCCGTCGACCATCGCCGCGTCGACCACCTGGCCCTGCCCCGATGTGCGGGCCTCGAGGATCCCGCAGACGACCCCGAAGGCGAGGAACATGCCACCACCCCCGAAGTCGCCGACCATGTTGAGCGGCGGGGTCGGCTTGTCGCCCGCGCGTCCGAAGTGCGCGAGCGCCCCTGCGAGCGCGATGTAGTTGATGTCATGCCCGGCGGTGTGCGCCATCGGCCCGTCTTGGCCCCAGCCGGTCATCCGCCCGTAGACGAGCCGGGGGTTGCGGGCCAGGCACGCGTCGGAGCCGACGCCGAGCCGGTCGGTCACCCCAGGTCGGAACCCCTCAAGGAGCGCGTCGGCGCCGGCGACGAGCCGCAGGACGGTCTCGACGCCATCCGGGTGCTTGAGGTCCACACCGACCGAGCGTCGGTTCCGGTCGAGCACCGGGACGCCGCCGGGGTCGAACCCCCGGTCGACGGACTCGACGCGATGGACGCGAAGGACGTCGGCGCCCATGTCGGCGAGGAGCATCGCCGCGAAGGGCCCGGGCCCGATCCCGACGAGCTCCACGATCTTCACCCCTGCCAACGGCCCGGCCATGCGTCCTCCCTGACGTCGCCGTCACACTAGGAGGACCGGGCCCGACCCCGCCCCACGCCGACCGCCGTGGGACCTCGTTTGACCCGGTGGTCACGGTCCGGGTTCGATGGCGGGATGCGACTGCGCCTCGACCCTGCCGACGAGTACATGCACCCGCTCGAAGCGGCCAGCAACTTCAACGAGAGCATGTACTTCAACTGCTTCGACGCCCGCGAGCGCGTCGGCGGATTCCTGCGGCTCGGCAACCGCGCCAACGAGGGCTACGCCGAGCTCACCACCTGCCTGTACCTGCCCGACGGCCGGGTCGCGTTCACGTTCCACCGGCCCGAGATCTCGACCAACGACGCGTTCGACGCCGGCGGCATGCGCTTCGAGGTCACCGAGCCGTTCAAGTCCCAGCGGGTCGGGTACCGGGGCAAGATCTGCCTCCTCGAGCATCCCCTCGAGATGGCCGACCCTCGACGCGCGTTCACCGAGAACCCCTGGACCGACGCCGAGGTCGAGCTCGACTACCGGGGTTTGTCGCCCATGCTCGGCGGCGAACCGGTCAATGACGACGGCAGCCCCCTGACCGAAGACCCGACCACGGGTTTCGCGCGCGGCCACTACGAGCAGCACGTCGGTGCCCGGGGGGTGATCCGGGTCGGCGACGAGGAGTGGGCGATTGACGGCTACGGCTTGCGCGACCACTCCTGGGGTCCCCGGTTCTGGCAGTCACCATGGTGGTACCGGTGGCTGACCGGCAACTTCGGCGAGGACGGCGGCTTCGTCCTCTCCGTCATCACCGCGCGCGACGGGGCGCAGCGGGTCGGTGGCGTCTGGTTCACCGACGGCGAGTACCAGCCGCTCGACCACGTGACCATCGACACGACCTGGCGGACCGACGACCAGTACCACGAGCACATCCACGCGGTCGCGGTCGCCGGTGGCGAGGAGCACGTGATCGACGGGAAGGTGCTCTCGCTGATCCCGCTCCGCAACCGGCGCCGCACCCCCGACGGCGAGCAGCTCATCACCCGCATCTCCGAGGGAATGACCGAATGGAAGAGCGACGGCCGGGTCGGGTACGGCCTCTCGGAGTACCTCGACCAGATCGTCGACGGGCAGCCCGTCGGCGTCGCCGCCTGATCCACCGAGCGTCGAGCAGCCGCTCGACGCGAACCGACCCGTAGGCTGCGCGCCTTGGATGACGCAGCTGTCGCCGCGGCCGTGAGACGGCACCTCGGCGGCGACACCACCGTTGAAGGGCTGCGGCGGCTCTCGGGAGGTGCGTCCCGGGAGACCTGGGCGTTCGACGCGCACGTCGGCGCCGACCGGCTCGGTCTGGTCCTGCGGCGCGACCCGGCGCCGGTCCGAGGAGGGGTCGACCGCTCGACCGAAGCCGCGATCGTCGCCGCCGCCCACGACGCCGGCGTGCTCGCGCCCCGCGTGCGGTTCGTCCTCGACGACGCCGACGAGCTCGGCGCGGGGTTCGTCATGGACCGCG
>DAIMHT010000222.1:0-3346 GCA_036723155.1 Actinomycetota bacterium | reverse complement strand
AGCCGGACCCGACGACGGTGACCGGGGCTCCGAGGCTGCCCTCGTGAACTTGGCCTCGGACGATCCCGGCGACGATGACGATTCCTCCGTTGCGTATCTCGCCGTTGATGATGCCGTAGACGTTGGCTCGTCCGCCGGGCTGGATCTCCAGATCGCCGTCGAGGATCCCGTGGAGGTTGAGCTGGCCACCGGCCTTGACGACGGCGCCTTCGGTGGCGATGCCGTGAAAGCTCACGGGCTCGGCGACCACGAGGAGCTCGGTGACGATGCCGCTCCGCTTTCCGCTCACGTCTCCATGTCTAGTCGGCTCGCAGCCAGTGGCCGCCCGACCACGAGCACGGCAGCGCGCCCGTGTGACATCGCGGTCGTCTCGTCACGTTGGTGATTCATGCTGGTACTTGGTGGGGCGGTACTGGCCACGCCCCCGGGCCGGCTCCGCCGGCGCCGGGGGCATCTCGGTCCGCCGCGGACGCGCGCGCGAGACGCTGAAGGTGCCCCAGTATCGTGAGCCTGTGAATCGATGGTGGCCGCGCGTCGTCGTGCTCGCAGCGGCGCTGGTGATGGTCGCGGCGTGCAGCTCGTCGTCGCCGACGGCAGCGACGAGGACCGAGGGGACCGTCGGAGCTGTCCCGCCGCGCCCGGCGGGGAAGAATCCCTCGGCTTCGGCGAAGATGGTGTGCGCCAAGGAAGCCCAAGCGGCGCTGGTCGTCAGTCTCGGTGCGACACCGGTCCAGGTGACCACCCCGACGTGGACCGACCACGTCTACTCGTGCCAGTACGTGTATCCGACGGGCACGTTCTCGCTCTCGGTCAAGGAGCTCGACAACGCGAAGCAGACCGCGGCGTACTACACCGGGTTCGGCGCCCGGTTGGGTCGCCGCCCGGGTCGGCTGGCGGTCGGTCAGGGCGCCTACGTGACGACCGACGGGTCGGTGGTCGTCCGCAAGGACTGGAAGGTGCTGTACGTCGACGTCTCGCACCTGCCGCCGCAGTTCGGCCAGCCCCCGCAGGCCGCCTCTGACGCCGCGCTCAGTGTCGCGGCGACGATCCTCGGCTGCTGGAGCGGCGCCTGACGCAGGCGATCGGCCTCACGGGGCGTGGCGGAACCGCAGCTGGAGCTCGAACGTCCCCTGGTCGCCGACCGAGGTCACTGACGTCTGCGGCGGCTGGATGCCGTAGTCGGCGAGGACGATCGGCGCGGTCCCGACGACGTCGATCGTCGAGCCGTTCCACCGGGCGTTCAGCGTCGCGGTGACGTCGCGCGTCACGCCGTGCAGGGTGAGTCGGCCCGCGGCGCGCAGGGGCAGCTTGGTGCCGGGACGCACACCGGCGGGGATCACGATCGGGCTGGCGAGCTCGAACCGAGCGGTCGGGAACTTGTCGGACTCGATGGCGTGCGTGTGGATGTAGTCGTCCCGTGCGGAGCGGCCACTGGTGAGGTTTCCCAGATCGGCGTTGACGTCGACCGACGCGACCTGCCCGGGAGTGATCGTCATGGTGCCGTCGACCGTCGGTGTGCGCCCGACCGCGTCCTTGTGGATGGTGTCACCCGCGAAGAGCTCTTGGATCCGGTAGCCGACGTAGACGTCCTTGGCTCGCACGAGGTTCCAGGTGCCGACCGGGGTCGCAGAGCCGGGGGCGACGTCGGTGGTGGCGGTGGAGCTGAGCTGTGGCTTCCCGGGCGAGGTGTCGCCGAAGACGTACCAGATCACGCCGCCGACGGCGAGCGCCAGGACGAGGAACGCTGCGAGGAGCAGCCAACGCAGCCGAGGTCGCCGCACGGGGCTCAGTGCTTAGCGACGACGCGGAACGCACCCCGCATGAAGGGGTGAATGCGACAGAAGTAGGTGTACGTGCCCGGCGGCAGGCTTGTCGGGGTCGAGAACGTGATGGTGTTCGCCGCGGGGGGGCCGCCGTGACCGAGCTCACCGGAGTCGAACAGCACGTTGGTGTTCGCGATGGGATACGCGATGCCGGTCGAGAGGTTGCAAGGCGCGGAGCAGGACGTGACGGTATGCCAGATGCCGTTGGCGGCATCGTCGTTGCGGAAGGTGAGCGTCCCGCCCTGCACGACGGAGGGGACGGTCGACGCTTCGCTCAGGTCGCCGGTGTACGCGAAGTCGGCGATCGGGATGACGCTGCCCGACGGGAGGATGCGCGATGGGCTCTTGCGGACGTCCTGGTAGTGCTTCGCGTCGGGCTTGCCGCCGTGGTTGTTGTTCTCGGCGAGGTGGCCGTGGGTGAGCACACCGGGGACGTCGACCGGCTTGCGGAACGGGTCGACGCCCTTGGCCGTCCCGTCAGCCATCCACACGACCATGATGCCCATCGACTCGTACCACGATGCGTTCTTCGAGTCATACGTCGTCGTGATCGACATGACGTCACCCTTATGGACCACCGGCCGCCACGTGGACGGGGTCGCGGTCATCCCGACGTCCCATGACACGTCGCCGGCTGGTTCCCAGTACTTCGCGACCGAATCGAAGAGCCGGACGGTGTCGGCCGAGCCCGCCTTGGCGTGCCCGGCGGGGGCTTTGGCGCCGGCGCGCGTCAACCACAGGTCGTCATGCATCCCGCCCGGGTGGACGTGACCGGCGGTGCCGAGGAGGACCCCGTCGGTGGGCACGGTCCACTGGTTCCTCGGCGGCCGGGAGCCGTACGGGTTGGTGGCGTCGTCGGGGTACGTGTACACCCCGTTATGCCCGCTGCCCTTGATCACGTCGAAGACCGGGTACGCGGCCGGATTCCGCACGTCCATCCAGATCGGGTGCGCCTCCACCATGTTCTGGCTCGCGGCCGACCCGGAGGGGATGAAGTCGATGTCGTAGGTCATCCACACCTGGCCCGGCTTCGAGAGCTGGTTGTGGAGCATGTAGGTGAGCAGCCACTTGTCGGTGGCGTGGAACGGGTAGCCGTACCCCGACGGGAGGGCCATCGCGGTCTTCTCCTCGCCGGCCGCGAAGAAGCGCGTCTCGGTCGGGTTCTGCGCCGAGAGGTTCAGCCAGACGCCGTGGTGGAGGTGAATGACGTCGACGGGTGGGACGGTGCCGTCGGCGAGCCGGAGGTTGGTCGTCATGCCGACGATCCACCCGTCGGCGGTGGGCTCCGGGACCCGGCGCGAGAAGGCGATGCTGTTCTGGCCCGGTTGGATCGGCAGCGGCCCGACCTCGAAGTGGAGTCGCTGGGCGCCGTTCGGGAGGCCGTAGGTCACGATCGGGAAGTTGCTCGGCTTCGTCGGCGCTCTCGGCGAGGCCGATGCCGGGGTGGCGATCGTGGCGATGGCGACCAGGACCGCCGCGGCGCTCGCCAGCATTCGGAGGCGCCTATGCACCCAGGCAACCTA
>DAIMHT010000221.1:0-3381 GCA_036723155.1 Actinomycetota bacterium | reverse complement strand
AGACCAGACTGAGCCGAGACGAATCGGGGGGGTGTCGTGGATCGCAGATCGGCCGTGATCGTCGGGTCCGTGGCCCTGGCGCTCCTCGTCGCGATCGGGGTCGGCATCGCCCTCACGACCGGCGGGAGCGGGAACCAGTCGGTCCGGACGCCACCCGGGTCGGTGACGACGGTCCCGATCCCGGCCACGTTGCCGACGACGTCGACCACCCGCCCCGGGATCACGCCCACGGTGCCGACGCTGCCGAAGCCCACGGTGGTCGTCGGGCCCTCCCCCACCACCGCGCCCCCGGCACCCACGACC
Source organism: Actinomycetota bacterium (assembly GCA_036723155.1). Taxonomy (GTDB): domain Bacteria; phylum Actinomycetota; class Acidimicrobiia; order IMCC26256; family PALSA-555; genus PALSA-555. The sequence goes on along the minus strand of DAIMHT010000221.1, from coordinate 3,078 downwards.
ACCACTCGTCCCAGCGGCGGAAACGACACCGGCATCACCGACCGCGAGATCCGTCTCACCGCGATTGCCGACACGGCCCCGGTCCTCCGGGGCGTCGAAGCCTGGGCCGCGGCCCTGAACCGGGCCGGCGGCCTCGCCAAGCGCACGGTACGCATCGACGCGCGGCTGGTGACCACCGCCGCCGACTACACCGCGGCGGTGTCGAGCGCGTGTGCGAACAGCTTCGCGATCGTCGGATCGAGCTCCACCTTCGACAGCCAGAGTGCCGGGCTGCAATGCGGGATCCCCGAGATCGCGACCCGACTCTTCGACCCCGGCCATCAGGCGCTCCCCAACGCGTACGCCGTCATCCCGGCCCGTACCGGCCTCGAGCGCGTCGGCGCCTTCAAGCGGCTCCTGACCACCGTCAGCGGATGCTGCCGTCAATACGTGCTCCTCCCGACCGCCGACCCCGGACGGACCGCGACGACGAGCTCGCTTCGGGCCGCCGAGACGATCGGCTTCACCACCGCGGCCACCCCCGACGTCAGCCCCACCGCGACCCCCGCCGACTACACCACCCTCGCCAAGGATCTGATCGCCAAGCAAGCGACGTTCGCCCGCAGCGGCCTCGGCGCCGCGTCCACCGTCCTGCTCCGCAAGGCCGCCGCGGCCGAGGCCGGGGCGGGGACGGTGAAGGCCTGGTACTGCGACGCCAGCTGTGACGACCCGACCTTCCTCACCTCGGGCGGAGCCGCCGTCGAGGGCCAGCTCATCGACGAGGGCGTGAACCCGCTCGTCGACCAGCACGCCGTCCCCGCCATCGGCGCGTTCGTGCGAGCCATGCGTCACGTCGGTGCCGCCCCGTCGGTGCCGGCGCTCGAGTCGTACTCGGCCAGCCTCCTCTTCGAGCAGACCGCCCGGCAGGTGATCCAGGCCAGCGGCGACAACGGACTGACCCGGGTGCGCTTGCTCGGCGCGGTGGGGACGATCCACGCCTTCAACGCCGGCGGGATCCTCGGGGCCACCGACGTCGGCGCTCGTCAGCCGACCGGCTGCTTCATGCTGCTGACGGTCAAGAACGGCCACTTCGTCCGCTCGTACCCGACCGCGCCCGGCCAACTGGACTGTGGCGCCCAGAACCTGAAGATGGGGAGTTGATGACACCGTTTCGCTATGACGATCAGCGAGTCGTGATCACCGGTGCGTCATCGGGCATGGGCGCGGCGACCGCCACGATGCTCGTCGACGCCGGCGCCGAGGTGCATGCCCTCGATGTCCGCGACGTGTCGGCGCCGGTCGCCAAGGCCTACGAGACCGACGTCGGCGATCCTGACTCCGTTGACAGCGCGCTCGCCGCCATCGGGGCGCCCATCCACAAGCTGTTCAACGTCGCCGGCGTCCCCCAGACCCATGCGCCCGAACGGGTCTTCGCGGTGAACTTCCTCGGCCTGCGGCATGTCACGGAGGCGACGCTGGATCTCATGCCCGACGGTGGCGCGATCGCCAGTGTCGCCTCGCTGGCCGGGATGGGCTGGTCCGAGCACATCGCCTCGATCAGTGAGCTGCTCGACACTCCCGATGTCGCCTCCGGTCAGGCGTGGGCGGCCGCGCACCTCGCCGACCACGGCGACCCGTACTTCTTCTCGAAGGAGTGCGTGATCGTCTACACGCTGCGCCGGGCGCCGCGCCTGGTCCGCGAGCGCGGGATCCGGGTCAACTGCATCAGCCCCGGCCCGGTGGACTCACCGATGATGGTCGACTTCCGCGCCGCGCTGTCGTCGGCGACGATCGATTGGACCGCGGCGCAGGCCAACGGCCGCCTCGGGCGCCCCGAAGAGATGGCGCCACCACTCGTGTTCGTGAACAGCGACGACGCCAGCTACGTGAGCGGCCACAACCTGATCGTCGACGCCGGCTTCACCGCGGCCATGACCACGAACCAGGTCGACTTCGCGGGACTCTCCACCGACTGACTCGCGAGTCGGGCTCGACGCTCGTCAGCGAGGGCGGCGCCGACCGGCCCGACGGAGGCCGGGGGGCTGCCACGCATCCCCCGCGCTCAGATCGACGCCCGGTCGAACCACCTGGTCGATGGCGTCGAGGGTGGCTTCGTCCAGGCGGACCTCGACCCCGGCGAGGACGTCGTCGAGCTGTTCCATCGTGCGAGGGCCGATGATCGCCGACGTCACCGCGGGATGCTCCAGCACGAACGCGTGCGCCAGGTGGGTCAGGCTCACACCGGCCTTGTCCGCCACCACGAGCAGCTCCTCGACCGCGTCGAGGCGCTCCTCGTGGACCTGGCGCTGCCGGTCGTTCTCGAACCGGGCCGACCCGAAGCCGCGGGCGAGCCGGGACCCTTCCGGTGGCTCCTGGCCTTTCCGGTACCGGCCGGTCAGCAAGCCGCCGGCCAGCGGGCTCCACGGGATGACACCGATTCCGTAGCGTTGACAGGCCGGCAGCACCGACCGCTCGATGCCGCGCATCAGGATCGAGTACGGCGGTTGCTCCGACACGAACCGCTCCCGTCCCCGCCGCTCGGCGACCCATTGCGCCTCGACGATGTAGTCGGCCGGGAACGTCGAGTGACCGAGGTATCGGATCTTCCCCTGGTGCACGAGGTCCGAGAGCGCACCCAGGGTCTCGTCGATGTCCACCACGTCGTCGGGACGGTGGATCTGGTACAGGTCGAGGTGGTCGGTCTGGAGTCGCCGCAGGCTGTCTTCGACCTCGTGGAGGATCCAGCGTCGCGACCCACCCCGGCGGTTGGGATCTGATCCCATCGGCGCGAAGAACTTCGTGGCCAGGATCACGTCGTCGCGGCGGCCCTTGAGCGCCTGGCCCACGATCTCTTCCGACTCCCCGGCCGAGTACACGTCGGCGGTGTCGATGAAGTTGATCCCCTCGTCGAGGGCCCGGTGGACGATGCGGACGCAGTCGTCATGATCCGGGTTGCCCCACGCCCCGAACATCATCGCCCCGAGGCAATACACGCTGACCTGCACACCGCTGCGCCCGAGCGCTCTCAGTTCCATGGCCCGTACCCTAGGTGGCGATGACGATCAGCACCGAGGAGCTCGTCGCCCGGGAAGAGATCCG
>DAIMHT010000220.1:0-3383 GCA_036723155.1 Actinomycetota bacterium | reverse complement strand
CGTCGCAGGCGATGAGGACCCGTTCGACGCCGATCCCGAAGCCGATCCCCGGTGTGGGCGGGCCGCCCATCTCCTCGGCGAGCTGGTCGTAGCGGCCGCCGCCGCCGATGGCGTTCTGGGCCGCGTCGAGGGCGTCGCTGGTGAACTCGAAGGTGGTGGCGGTGTAGTAGTCGAAGCCGCGCACCAGACGGGGGCTGAGCTCGTAGCGGATCCCGAGCGCGTCGAGGCCGTGCTGCACCCGTTCGAAGTGACGAAGCGACGCCGGGCTCAGATGCTCGGTGAGCTGGGGGGCGCGCTCGATGACGTCCTGCCAGTCCTCGACTTTGCTGTCGAGGAGGCGGAGGGGGTGGGCGTCGGCCCGGGTGAGGAACTCAGGGCCGAGGTCGCGGCCGTGCTCGAGGAGGTAGTCGCGCAGGACACCGACGAAGGTGGCGCGGTCCTCGGTGGTGCCCATCGAGTTGAGGAGCAGCGACACCCGCCGCAAGCCGAGATCTTGGTAGAAGGTGTGGGCGAGGGCGATGACCTCGACGTCGACGTCGGGGTCGTCGACACCGAGGACTTCGGCGCCGAGCTGCCAATGCTGGCGGTACCGGCCCTTCTGGGGGCGCTCGTAGCGGAAGTGGGGGGCGAGGTACCAGACCTTCCACGGTGGTGTGGGGTGGTGCTGGACGTAGGCCCGCACCACCGGGGCGGTGCCTTCGGGTCGAAGGGCCAGCCGGCGGTCACCGCGGTCGGTGAGCTCGTACATCTCTTTGCGGATGACGTCGGTGGCGGCGCCGACGCGTTGGAACACCTCGACGTGCTCCATGACCGGGGTGATGAGGAGCCCGTAGCCGTACCGGGCGGCTCGTTCCGCGAATCTCGTGACCAGCGCGGTCCAGCGCGCCGACTCCGGTGGGAGGACGTCGTGGGTTCCGACCGGCGCGCGGTACTCGGCTTCGGCCATCGGATGATGCTACCGAGGGGGTGTCGCGCCGCTTGGGTGTTAGGTCCGTGCGTGTCCCGGAAGCAAGCGGTAGGCCTCGTACACCGAGTCGACCCGGGCGATCGCTCGCAGGATCGAGTCGAGGTGGCTGGGGTCGGCGAGCTCGAAGTCGAACCGGAAGCGGGCCACACGGTCACTCGACGTCTGGGACGTGCTGTTCAAGATGTTGACGTGATGCTCGGCGAGGACCTCGGCGACGTCACGGAGGAGCCGAGACCGGTCGAGGGCTTCGATCTCGACCGAGACGACGAACGTCGCGGTCTCGTCATGGTCCCATTCGACGTCGATGACACGTTGGGTCTGGGTGGAGAGACCCGCGGCGTTGGCGCAGTCGGCGCGGTGGACCGACACGCCGCGGCCCCGGGTGACGAACCCCATGATCTCGTCGCCCGGGACGGGGGTGCAGCAGCGCGAGAGGCGGACCATCACGTCGTCGAGGCCTTCGACGTGGACGCCGACGGTGCGGGTCCGCTGCGGCCGGGGCGTGGACGGCGGCCGGTTGGTGGTGACCGGCAGCTGCTCCTCTCCCCCGCGCAGCTCGCGCTGCACCCGCTGCGCGACCGCCCGGGCGGAGACGTGGCCTTCGCCGATGGCGGCGTGGAGGGTGTCGAGATCGGTGTAGTGGAGCGCCGCCGCGACCTGCTTCAACGCGGCCGACTGGGTCAGCTTCTGGGTGGGGAGCCCTTCCTTGCGGAGCGCCTTGAGGAGCTCCTCGCGGCCGGTGTCCATGGCGTCGACGCGCCGTTCACGCGAGAACCACTGGCGGATCTTGCTGCGGGCCCGGGGGGTGTGGACGAACTGCATCCAGTCGAGGCTCGGGCCGGCGCCCTCGACTTTGCTGGTGAAGATCTCCACCGTGTCGCCCGAGCTCAGCATCGAGTCGAGCGGGACCAGCCGGCCGTTGACGCGAGCGCCGATGCAGCGGTGCCCGACCTCGGTGTGGATGGCGTAGGCGAAGTCGATGGGGTTCGCGCCGGTCGGGAGGGTGACGACCTTGCCCTTCGGGGTGAAGACGAACACCTCGTCGTAGTGGAGATCGATCTTGAGGGTCTCCATGAACTCGGTCGGGTCGTCGGCGTCCTGTTGCCAGTCGACCATGCGCTGGAGCCACGCCAGGTCCTCGGCGGGCGAGCGTTCCTTGTAGCCCCAGTGGGCGGCGATGCCGAACTCGGCCCGGCGGTGCATCTCCTTGGTGCGGATCTGGACCTCGACCGGTCGTCCGTCGGGGCCGACGACGGTGGTGTGCAGCGACTGGTAGAGGTTGAACTTGGGCATCGCGATGTAGTCCTTGAACCGGCCTTGGACCGGTGACCACAGCGCGTGGATGGAGCCGAGGGCGCCGTAGCAGTCCTTGACCGACTCGACGATGACGCGCAAACCGACGAGGTCTTGGACGTCGTCGAACTCCTTGCCCTTGACGACCATCTTCTCGTAGATCGACCAGTAGTGCTTCGGGCGGCCTTGGACCTGGGCTTCGATGCTGAGGTCAGCGAGACGGTCGCGGAGCTCGGCGAGGACGTGTTGGAGCTCCTCGTCGCGGGCGGGGGCCCGGCTGGCGACCATCTGCTCGATCTCGGCGTAGCGCTTCGGGTGCAGGACCTCGAAGGCGAGGTCCTCGAGCTGCCATTTGAGATCCTGGATCCCGAGGCGGTGCGCGAGCGGGGCGTAGATGTCGAGGGTCTCGCGGGCGATGCGTCGCTGCTTCGTCTCCGGGAGCGACGAGATGGTGCGCATGTTGTGGAGCCGGTCGGCGAGCTTGATGAGGAGCACCCGGATGTCGCTCGCCATCGCGACGAGCATCTTGCGCATCGTCGCGGCCTGTTGGGCTTCCTTCGAGTCGAACTGGAGCCGGTCGAGCTTGGTGACGCCGTCGACGATCGCGGCCAGCTCGGGACCGAACGTGGCGTCGATGTCGGCGACGGTGACGATGGTGTCCTCGACGGCGTCGTGGAGCAACGCGCCCGCGATGGTGACCTCGTCCAGCCCGAGCTGGGCCAGGACCATCGCGACGCCGAGCGGGTGGGCCAGGTACGGCTCACCGGAGCGGCGGACCTGGTCGGCGTGGGCCTCGCGGGCGACGTCGAAGGCCCGTTCGATGAGGGCGGTGTCGGCCCGCCGGTGGCGGTTCTGGTACTCGGTGAGGAGCGGGACGAGCTCGGCGTCGACCTGGTGGCGCCGCCAGGGGCGCGGCAGGACCGACCGGCGGTCGGGTCGGACCTCGAGCGAACTCATGTCCCTGCCCATGGTAGGGCGATGGTGTCGGGGTGCTGGCGCTCCGGCACGGCGATCGGGCCGCCGTCGAGCGCGGGGGTCAGCGGCGTTTGCGGCGGCGCTGCTGGCGGGGTCGGGGTGGGGCCGGCCCGCCGGTGTTTGGCCGGGGCGCGGGGCCGGGGCGGGG
>DAIMHT010000219.1:0-3388 GCA_036723155.1 Actinomycetota bacterium | reverse complement strand
CGGCGACGACCCCGGTCGAGCTGTGCGGCGATTCGCGTCTCCTCGCCGATCAGCTCGAGCACGGCTTCGACGCCCCGTCGTACCTCCGGGCGATGGACGCGCAACGCATCGACGCCGCGGTGCTGTTCCCGTCCATGGGGCTGTTCGTCCCGTACCTCCCGGAGCTCGACGCGGACGCGTCGGCCGCGGCGTGCCGGGCGTACAACGACTGGATCGCGGACTACTGCTCGACAAACCCTCGCCGTCTCGCCGCGGTCGGGGTCGTCCCGCAACGCTGGCCCGCCCGGGCCGCCGACGAGGTGGCCCACGCAGCCGAGCTCGGTCTGGTCGGGGTGCTGGTCCGACCGAATCACGTCGGCAACGCGTACCTCGACAACGCCGCCTATGACGGGTTCTACGACGAGCTCGAACGCCACGGGCTTGTGCTCGGCGTGCACGAGGCGCTCGGGGTGCGGGCGCCCACGATCGGGCGGGACCGCTTCGACGGGTTCGCGGCGCGTCACGCCTGCTCGCACCCGCTGGAGCAGATGACCGCGGCGGCGGCGATCTTCCTCGGTGGTGTCTGCGAGCGTCACCCGGAGCTGCGCGTCGCGTTCCTCGAATCAGGGACCGGGTGGCTCCCGTACTGGCTCGCCCGGCTCGACGATCATCACCATTGGCTGCGCGACACGGAGTGCGCCGACCTGGCGCTGCGGCCGAGCGAGTACTTCGCGCGGCAGTGCGTCATCTCGTCGGACCCCGAGGACACGCTCGCCTCGTTCGCGATCGACCAGGTCGGGGCCGATCACGTGATGTGGGCCAGCGACTTCCCGCATCCCGACGCCGAGTTCCCCGGCGCCCTCGACGAGTTCCTCGAGCACCTCGGCGACGCCGACCCGGGCGGCACCCTCGGTCAGGTCCTATGGGACACGCCCGCGGCCTTCTACCGGCTCGCGTCGCGGTTCGCCGCTTCGTGACCGGTGCCACATCGGCGCCCTCGAGGAGTAGCGGCCGCCCGAAGTTGGTACACACAACGGTGCGTCGGGCTCTCGTGTCACTGTTGGTCGTCGTCGGTGCGCTCGCGGGGCCCGGGGTGGCCCGGGCCCAGACCGGCGGGCCGGGGCCCGTCGATCCTCGCCTCTTCGTGATCGGCGATTCCGTGATCGTCGGCGTCCAGGCCACCCTGGCCCAACAGCTGGCCGGCTGGCACGTCAACGTCTACGCCCAGGAAGGCTTCTCGACCCTGGCCGCGCCGTCGGTCATCAACGCCAGTCGGGCCCTGATCGGCGAGGTCGTCGTGGTCGGGCTCGGCAACAACGACGCGGGGAACCCGGTGACATTCGGGCAGCGGATCGACGCCGTGATGCAATCCCTCCCCGGGGTCCGTCGGGTCATCTGGGTCAACCTTCGCCGCTTCCGTGCTTTCGTCCCGGCGCTCAACTTGCAGCTCGCAGCGGCCACGACCCGCTGGCCCAACCTGGAGATCGCCGACTGGGATGCCCGCGCCACCCCCGACCCGTCGCTCGTCTACGCCGACGGCCTGCACCTCACCCCGGCCGGACAGACCGCCATGGCCGAGCTCATCGCGCAGCACCTCGACACGTACGTCCGGTCCCGCACCCCCGCGTCGACATCGACGACCACGACGACGGTCCCGACGGCGCCTCGGCGCCATCACGCCCGTCACCGGTCCTCACCACCTGACGACCGGGTGCTCGGACTCCCCGCGGACGCCGCGGTGGGCATCGGCGCCGGTGCGCTCGCCCTCGTGATCCTGATCGTGACCGTGGTCGGACTGCGGTTGCGGCGCCGCCGGCGGCGGCTCGCCCGGACGGCTCCGTTCACCTCCGACGAGCCGTCCGACCGCTAGGCCGCTTCGGTCAAACGCATGTGGCGACGGTTTGAAGACGCTCGCCTATGCACGCCACCACTTGCTTGAGCTGCGAAGTTCGCGGCGAGTCGAGGCCGGTAGGTTTCGCCGTCTCCAAAGCGGGCAGAGGGATGGCCGTGAGCAACTCACCCCGTCCGGAAGACGCCGTCGCCCTCGACGAGCCGATCGAGGCGATCCTCGTCGACACCGACGACGAGCCCCCGCCGAACCCACCCCGCCGACGTCCGTCGCGGCATCGCGCTGCTCGTAAAGGGTCCCCACCCGGCCCGCCGGACCGAGCCGCGCGCTCAGCCGGCCCGCGCGTCCTGCTGGTGCACCGCCGCCGCCGCGGCCTCGGCGGCGCGACGGGCGGCCAGACCCGAGTCCCGACCGAGGCGGGCGAGGCGGCCGATCCGCCACGGCCGTCGCCCCAGGTACCGCAGCACCGCCCGCAGATCACCCGTGCCGTCCGGTCCGGCCAGGCCCAGCAGCTCGTCGTCGATCATCCCGTCACGCGCCCGGTCGCTGATGCCGCGGAAGACCGACCATCGGCAGTGCCGCTCCTCGCAGACGGCTGCCACGGCGGCGGTCTCCATGTCCACGGCCAAGACGCCACGCTCGATGAGCCGGGCGTGGGCGGCGGGGTCGACGAGCAGGTCGTCGGACGAGACCAGCCGGCCACGCGAAGCGGCACCTCCGAACCCGTCCGGTCGGTACTCGATCCCGGTCGCGTCGTCGACGACGACCTCGGGGACGACAACGTCGCCGATCTCGACGCCCGGGTCGACGCCGCCGGCGATGCCGACCACGAGCAGGTGATCGATGGCCCCGCCGCCCAAGAGCCGCTCGGCGGCCGCGGTGGCGGCAGCCATCCCGATGCCGGTGGTCGTCGCGGTGATCTCGACGTCACCGACCGTCCCCGAGTGGACCGGCCTTCCTTCCTCCTTCGGGCTCCGGGTGAGGTCCAGGCGTCGCACCACCGGCCGGAGCTCGGATGGCATCGGACACAGGACACCGAGACGGAAGGGATGGGCCGCGTCGCTCATCCCGTCACCTTGCCTGGTGGCCGCGCCACTGCGCCAGACACGCCCGGTGACTCGACGGGAACCGCGCGCCGGATGTGGCGATCGGCGACCGGGCGGTTGGCGCCGCGGCCGCGTCGTCGCGCGCCACCGGAGAGCGGAACCAGCGCCTATGAAGCTCGGTGGTGCCGGGCTGTGGGTTGGGGTACAGCGGTCTCGGGGGCGCGCACCCACCAGCCGTCGTCGCGTCCGCGCGGATGTTGCGGGTAGACGCGCCGGGCTTCGGCGACGCAGGCACAGATCGCCGCCATGATCCGGTCAGCGGCATCGATGATGTCGTCGGTCGCGGCGATGTCGACCGGCTCACCGACGACGATGCTGACCGCGACACCGACGCGCGGTCTTGGTTTGCGGCCCTTGGTCGAGAGGCGGTGGGTACCCCACACGCCGACGGGGACGATGGGCGCCTGACTTGCGGTGGCGAGACGTCCAATGCCGATCTTGGCGGCCATCGGCT
>DAIMHT010000218.1:0-3398 GCA_036723155.1 Actinomycetota bacterium | reverse complement strand
GTGTCGGCCGGCACCGCCCCCGAACGCTTCGACGAGCTCCTGGCGGTCCTCGAGGACCAGCTCGACCGGGTCGTCGCCGACGGCGGCGTCTCCGACCGGGAACGCCACAGCGCCCAAGGTCACCTGCGGGGGTCGCTGGCCCTCTCGTTGGAGAGCTCGGGGAGCCGCATGCACCGCCTGGGGCGAAGCGAGCTGACGCTCGGTGAGATCCCCAGCCTCGACGAGCTCGTCGCCCGCATCGACGCGGTGTCCGCCGACGATGTCGCCCGGGTCGTCGAGCGTGTCCTCAGCCCGGCCCGTCGGACCCTCGCCGTCGTCGGCCCGGTGGCACCCGAGAGGTTCGCGGACCGAGTCGCTTAGTCTCTCGGCGTGACCCGAGTCGGAGTGTTCGGCGCCGCAGGCCGGATGGGACGCACCGTCTGCGCCGCCATCGCCGCCGAACCCGACCTCGACCTCGTCGCCGCGGTCGACCCCTACCACGCCGGCATCGACCTCCAGCAGCTCGGCGTCGCCGGCACCGGCCTCCAAGTCGCCGGCTCACCCGACGCGTTCATCGACGCCAACGCCGAGGTCGCGGTCGACTTCACGGTCAGGGACGCCGCCCGCAAGAACCTCGAGTGGTGCGCCGACCATGGCATCCACGCCGTCGTCGGCACCACCGGCTTCAGCGCCGACGACCTCGACGCGCTCCGGGCCCGCTTCGACGCGTCGCGCGCCAACGCGGTCATCGCCCCCAACTTCTCGGTCGGCGCGGTGCTGCTGATGCGCTTCGCCGAGCTCGCGGCGCCCCTCTTCGATTCGGCGGAGGTGATCGAGCTCCACCACGACCAGAAGATCGACGCCCCGTCCGGGACCGCGCTCCTCACCGCGGAGCGGATGGCGGCGGCGTCGAGCGACTGGGCACCCGACCCCACCACCCAGGTCGTCCTCGACGGTGCCCGCGGCGCGGTCGGACCGGCCGGGATCCGGGTCCACTCGGTTCGCCTCCACGGCCTCGTCGCCCACCAAGAGGTCCTCCTCGGCACGACCGGCCAGACCCTCACCATGCGCCACGACAGCTTCGACCGGTCGTCGTACATGCCCGGGGTCGTGCTCGCGGTCCGGGCCGTCGCCGACCGACCCGGAATCACCGTCGGCCTGGATTCGCTGCTCGGACTCTGAGCGGGCGATGGCCGAGCCCGCCGACCCCCGCCAGCCGGTCCTCGCCGGCGCGTACACCTGCATCGCCCGCGACGGGCTGGCCAACGTCACCCTCGACGACGTCGCCAAGGCGTCCGGCGTGTCGCGGGCCACGATCTACCGGCTGTTCCCCGGCGGACGGGACCAGCTCCTCCGCGAGACCGTCGGCTGGGAGATGAACCGCTTCTTCGCCGCCCTCGCCGCCGCCGTCGCCGACGCCCCCGACCTCCCCCGACGGCTCGAGACCGCGCTCACCTACGCCCACCGGGCGGTCCGGGACCACGCCGTCCTCCAGAAGACCCTCGCCCACGAGCCCGGCGCGCTGCTGCCCCTCATGACCGTCGAGCAGCACCGGGTCATCCGCTACATCAGCGACTACCTCCGGCCCGTCCTGGCGGCCGAGGAGGCCGCCGGCCGGCTCCGCCCCGGCGTCGACGTCGACCACGCCGCCGACTTCCTGGCCCGCATGGGCCTCTCCCTGATCGGCAGCCCCGGCCGCTGGGACCTCGAGGACCCCGCCGCTGTCCGGACCCTCGTGCGGACCGAGCTCCTCGCCGGCATCCTCCGACCCGAGTCGGCTGAGTAGGACTTACTCATGACCCGGGGCCGACTTCGCGACAGGATGCGGGCAGTCAGACCGGCGTCCGCCGGTCCACCGACCGTGAGGAGCCCAGCCAGATGGGGATGTTCAAAGACATCAACAAGATGAAGAAGCAAGGCCAGGACATCCAGAAGTCGCAAGGCAAGCGCACCGGCATGATCGGCATGCTGCGTGACACCCCGGGCAACATCAGCCGGGCCAGCAGCGCCGTCGACGACGCCATGGCCCTCCAGGCCGACATCCAGAAGCAGCAGGCGCTCCTCACCACCGGGACGCAGGGCAAGGCCAAGATCAAGAACTTCAGCGACACGGGCACGCTCGTGAACTTCAACCCGCAGGTCGTCCTCGACCTCGAGGTCGCGTGCCCCGGTCAGGCCGCCTACGACGCCCAGCTCACCACCGCGGTCCCGCAGGTGTACCTGGCCCAGCTCCAGCCCGGCGCCAGCATCGGTGTCCGCGTGGACCCGTCGGACCCGACGTCGATCGCCATCGACTGGGCCGCGGCCGCGGGCTAGATCCACCAGCTCGACGACCGCAACGGGGGCGGCCTCCGGGCCGCCCCCGACCGGTCGCCGCCCCGATCCCTCGGGGCCTGAGCGTCGGGGGAGTCCAGAAGGGACCCCTCGCGCCCCGCCGGGGGTGGGGTTCCGGCGAGGCCGGCGAGAGGCCTCCCCTTTCTTACCCCCGTCGGGGCGACGCCGAACCGTCCCGCCGGCCCGAGGGTCGCGACCCCCGCCACCGGGCCCGAATCGTTGATGCTGAGACGAAATCAGTCCTATTGTCTCATCCATGAGCGCGTCGCTGACCGACCGGGAGCAGCGCCCTTCGGCTCGCCCCGAAGTCGAGGCCCGCGCCGTCGCCGCCCTCCTCAGCTGCGTCGCCCGCCAGGGGCTCCGCAAGACCACGCTCGACGACGTGGCCCGCGAGGCCGGCTGCGGGCGCGCCACCCTCTACCGCTACTTCGCCAGCAAGCAGGCGCTGCTGTCCGCGGCCGGTCACACCGAAGCGACCCGCATCGTGGCGGCGCTGCGCGACGCCGCGGCAGCCACCGACACCCTCGAAGATGCCGTCGTGGCGTTGCTCGTCACCGCAGGGGTCGAGCTCGGCGCCCATCCCGCGTTGCGGTTCGTCGCCGACTTCGAACCCGACTGGCTCCTCCCGCACCTGGCGTTCGCGGGCGGGGACCGGTTCCTCGCCGCGGCGGCCGACGCGCTCGCCCCGGCCGTGGAGCGGTTCGTCGGCGCCGACGACGCGACCCGCGCCGGCGAGTGGATCGCCCGTGTCGGCCTCTGCCTCCTCTGCTCACCGGTCTCACCGGTCGCGCTCGGCGACGAAGCGTCCGTGCGCGGCTACGCCCGCGAGTTCATCGTCCCCGCTCTCGACCCGCTCTCTGCCCGTTCGCCTGCTCCCACCCGGAGGTGACTGCCATGTCCAGCACCGAAGAACTCATCGGCCGCTCCGACCTGAACGACATCGAGGCCATCCTCGCCGTCACGAACACCGACGTCGACGAGGTCGCGCACGCCGTGGCCGCGAACGCCGAGGCCGTCTTCACCTGGGACTACGAGCAGTCCCGCAAGCCGCTCCAGAAGCTGTACGAGAAGGCCAAGACGTCCCA
>DAIMHT010000217.1:0-3403 GCA_036723155.1 Actinomycetota bacterium | reverse complement strand
TCTGAGAAGTCGTCCGGATCGCGCACCCGGGTAGTCTGTCCCCCATGACGGCGACAAAAGTGGGGACACGGCTTCGCTGTGACCGCTGCGGCACCGAGATCATCGTCGTGAAGACGGCCGACAGCAGCGAGCCGGTGTGCTGCGACCAGCCGATGGCGACGCGCGAGGGCTGAGAGGCACCCATGGCGAACCTGCTCGGGAAGCGCTACCAGTGCGCCGCGTGCGAAGCCACGCTGCTGGTGACCAAGGCCGGCGACGGGGAGCTCGTCTGCCACGGCCAGGTCATGGAAGTCGCCCAAGCCAAGCCGCTCCCCTCGTCCGACTGAACCGGACCGTGCCGGTCGTCGAGCTCGACGGCCGGCTGCTCGCCGGAGGGCGCGCCGCCGTCGACGCCGCCCTCGCGGACCAGCTCGGAGCGCCGGCGGTCGTCGTGGTGCGGGCCGCCGCGGCCGTCAGCGCCGACCAGTGGGCGGTGCTGGCCGACGTGCCGCTCCTCGTCGCCGCGGCCGACGCCGACCCGTCCCACCACCCGTTGGCGGATCTCGTCCTCGACGACGACTTCGGGATCGAGGCGCTGCGGGCCCAGGTCGACCGGGCCCCGATCGCCGCGACCGCCGCCGCGTTGCTGCTCCGCAACCCGACGGGTGACTGGTGGTCCGGACTGGTCCGGGAGTCGACCACGTACTCGATGCTGCAGGCGGGGCCGGAGTTCCGGGCCTGGCTCGCCCACCACCCCCGCCGCCCGTCGAGCGCCGACGACGCCGCCCGCATCCGGGTTGTCCGCCACGAGCACCTCACCGAGGTCGTGTTGACCCGCGGTGACCGTCACAACGCGCTGGATCGGCGTCTGCGAGACGAGCTGGATGCCGCGCTGCTCGACGCCACCGGGCGCGAGGAGCCGATCGTGGTCCTGGGTGACGGTCCGTCGTTCTGCTCCGGTGGTGACCTCGACGAGTTCGGGTCGTTCGCCGACCCCGCGTCCGCCCACCTGGTCCGGTTGGGCCGCTCCCTCGCGATGCGATTCGCCCGCGACCACGACCGCTTCGTGGTCGGGCTCCACGGGTCGTGCCTGGGCGCCGGACTCGAGCTGGCCGCGTTCGCAGGGAACATCGTCGCCGCCCGCGACGCGCGGCTCGGGCTGCCCGAGCTCGGTCTCGGGCTGGTGCCCGGGGCGGGGGGCACGGTGTCGCTCCCGGCGCGCATCGGCCGCCAGCAGACCCTTCGGCTGCTGCTCTCCGGGGATACTGTCTCGGCCCCGACGGCGCTCGGTTGGGGCTTGGTCGACGAGGTCGTGGACCCGTCACAGGTCCGTGGCCGCTGCCTCGAGATTGCGGAGTCCTTGCCCTGAACATCGCCATGTTGCTCGAGATGGCCGCCGACGGGTTCGGCGAGCGCGTCGCGGTCGGCACGAGCACCGACGGACTGACCTTCTCCGATCTCCGACGCCACGCGACGGCGGCCGCGGCACGGCTCCAGGTCTCACGGCCGACGGTGGCCCTGCTGGCCGAGACGTCGCCGTTGGTCCCGGTGGCGCTGTTCGCGGCCGCGTGGACGGGGGTGCCGTACGCCCCGCTCAACTACCGCCTCCCCGCCGACGCCCGCGAGGCGCTGCTCGCCCGCCTGGCGCCCGTGGAGCTCGCCGACGACTCGTGGCTCGATGCTCCCTCCGCCGGGAGCGACCCGTTCCCCGACGATCCAACCGGGCCGGCCGTGCTGCTCTTCACCAGCGGCACCACCGCGGAGCCGAAAGCGGCGACGCTCGCCCACGACCAGCTGCTCGCCTACATCTTCAACACCGTCGAGTTCGCCTCGGCCGACGAGCGCGAGGCGGTCCTCGTCGCGGTCCCTCCGTTTCACATCGCGGGGGTCGCCGCGATGCTCTCCTCCACCTACGCCGGGCGGCGCGTCGTCCCGCTCCCCCACTTCTCCCCCGAGGCGTGGCTCGCGCTGACGGCCCGCGAGGGCGTGACGCACGCGTTCGTCGTTCCGACGATGCTGGCCCGCATCGTGGCCCGGCTGGAGGAAGACCCCGACCTTGATGTGTCGTCACTCCGCCACCTCGCCTACGGCGGCTCGCGGATGCCCACCCCGATTCTCGAACGGGCGCTGACGCGGTTCCCGAACGCGGAGTTCGTCAACGCGTACGGCCTCACCGAGACGAGCAGCACCGTCTGCATCCTCGGACCCGACGACCACCGGGCCGCGCAGCACAGCGATGACGCGACGGTCCGAGCCCGGCTCGGCTCCGTCGGTCGTCCGGTCCCCGGCGTGGAGGTCCGGATCGTCGACGGTGAGATCCAGGTGTCCGGCGCGCAAGTGTCGGGCGACTACGTCGGGCAGGGTTCCCAACGCGACCCGGACGGCTGGCTCCACACCGGTGATCGCGGCCACATCGACGCCGACGGGTACGTGTTCGTCGAAGGACGCGGCGACGACACCATCATCCGCGGCGGTGAGAACCTCGCCCCGGCCGAGATCGAGGACGTGCTGCTCCGACACCCGGCGGTCGCCGGTGCCGCCGTCGTCGGCCTCCCGGACGAGGAATGGGGCGAGCAGGTCGCGGCGATGGTCGTCGCTCGGCCTGGCGCGTCGATCGACCCCGACGATCTGCGCGGCCATGTCCGTGAGCACCTCGGGTCCTTGAAGACCCCTCAGGTCCTGGTCGTGACCGACGAGCTGCCCCATACCGCGACCGGCAAGATCCTGCGCCGCGAGGTGCGGGCCGGGCTCGCCGCCCATCGGTGACCTCCGAGGCCGCGCCCGCCGGGTCCGTCTCGGCGGTCGCGTCGGGACCAGTCGCGACGCCGGTTCACAGCCCCATGAAGCTGCCGCCGTCACAGACGATGGTCTGGCCGGTCACGTACCCGGCGTCGTCGCTCGCCAGGAAGGCGGCGACGCCACCGACGTCGCGTTCCGCGTCCCCGACCCGTCGAAGGGACGTGCGGGCCTCGAGACGTTCCTTCAGCTCGGGTCGCTCCGCGAACGCGCTCGCGAGCGCCGGGGTCTCCGCGACCGGCGCGAGGCAGTTGACGGTGATCCCGAGCGGGCCCCACTCCCGCGACAGGCTCTTGGCCATCGCCCGTTGCGCAGCCTTGACCGGCGAGTAGATCGGGATGCTCATGCTCCCCTCGACACCCGAGGGGGAGGTGACCAAGATCAGGCGCCCCCGGGTTCCCGCGGCGCGCAGATGCGGGTACGCGAACCGGGCCGAGTAGAACGACCCCCAGACGGCGGTGCGGGAGTTCATCGTCCAGAGCGAGTCGTCGACGTCCTCGAGTCGATGCTGGCGGCCGCCCCGGAACGCGTTGTGGACCATGATGTCGAGGCCGCCGTACCGCTCGACGGTTGCGGTCACGCAGTGCTCGACGTCGTCGCCGCGGGTGACGTCGGTGACCAGGCACAG
>DAIMHT010000216.1:0-3463 GCA_036723155.1 Actinomycetota bacterium | reverse complement strand
AGCCCTTCGAGGAACACGCCTTTGAACGAGAGGGTGAACGCGTACCAGTCGAGGTGGGCGACGGTGCGCTGTTCGGCGTGGCGTGACTCGTCGATCTCGTGGGCGAAGATTTCCTCCTCGTCGTGGAGCGCCCGCACCCCCGCGGCCCGCAGGATCGCCTTGCGGAGCCACTGCAAGCCGAAGACCAGTAGCACCGCGCCGACGACCAGCCGCAAGGCCGAGATCGGGACTTGGGTCAACGCGGGACCCAGTGCCGCGACGACGACGGTCAGTGCGACGACCGCCGCCGCGATTCCGATCGTCACGGACCGCCACCCCCGGGTGACGCCGAGCGCCAACACGATGGTGAGTGCCTCGACCATCTCGACCGCGGCGGCCAAGAAGGTGCTCAGGACGAGCACGACGGTGGGGGTCACGGGCGGGTCTCCTCGGTCATGACCCCTCGAGTCTCACCGGGGCGCTCCTCGCCTGCCACCCCGGAGGTCCGTTCGCGTCCGCCGCCGCCGGCGCGGTCAGCGCCCACCGCGTGCCCCCACGACCGTGATGCTCCCGTCGGTCTCGAGCACGGCTTCGCGGACCCCGTCCGAGCTCGCGAACCCTCGCCCCCGCAGCGCGGCGTCGAGGTCGGGACGGGTGAGGCCCACCCGCCGGAGATGTTCCTCGATCACGGCCCCGTCGTGGACCAACAGGATCGGTCCGCCGTTCACGAGCTGGCTGAGCCGCGGGTGGTGCAAGAAGACGAGCGTCAGCAGCCGGTTCAGGATGAGCAACGTCGCGGCCGACACGAGCCCGGCCCCGAGTGACAGGTCACCGTGGATCATCGCGGTCTCCACCGCGCTCCCGAGGAGCAAGACGACCACGAGGTCGAGCGCGCTCAGCTGGGCCAGCTGCCGGCGCCCCGCGAACCGAAGGAGCGTGATGAGGAACAGGTAGATCCCCGCGGTCGACCCCGCGACGATGAGCAGGGTGCCCACCGAGGGGCTGCTGGCAGCGGCGACCGTCGGCACAGACCAAGATATTGCCGGAACCGACCCGGCCACGGAGGGCGAGTCCTGGCATGCCCCTGCTCGCGCAGGTTTTCGACCATCCGAGTCTCAGCGGGGCGGCGACCATCGCCGCCAAGACGGCCGTCATCTACGCGTTCTTGATCCTCGGTCTGCGGCTGCTCGGCAAACGCGAGCTCGGCCAGCTCAGCCTCTACGACCTGGTCATGGTGATCATCCTCGGCAACGCGGTCCAGAACGCCATGATCAACAACGACAACACCCTCGGCGGGGGGCTCGTCGCGGCGACGGTCTTGTTGCTCCTGAACTGGACGCTGAACCGGGTGATCACGCGGTCTCGGACCGCGGAGCGGGTCCTGGTCGGTGAGCCCATCCTGATCGTCCACGACGGCAAACCGCTGCGGGACCGTATGCGACGACAAGGGATCACGATGGAGCAGCTCAGCGCGGCGCTCCGCGAGCACGGCCTCGACGACGTCAGCTCGGTGCACCTCGCCGTCCTGGAAAGCGACGGGACGATCAGTGTCGTGCCGAGCGGCACGCCGATGCTGAAGACCCGTCGCCACTACCGGGGTTTGCGGCTGTGACCCTCGTCCTGGCGCTGGCCCCGTTGAGCGCGACCCGCGTCGGCGAACAGGCGGCCAAGACGTGCATCTTGGTCATCGTGCTCCTCGTCGGCTTCCGGATCACCGGCAAGCGCGAGATCGCCCAGTTCACCGTGTACGACCTGGCGATGGTCATCGCGTTGTCGAACGCGGTGCAGAACGCCATGACCGGCGGGTTGGGCAACTTCGAGGTCGGGCTCGTGACGTCGACCACACTCGTCGTCACCGCGTGGGGGATCAGTCGGCTCATCGCGCGCCGGCCGCGGCTCGCCGCCGAGGTGCTCGGGACCCCGACCCTGCTCGTCAATGACGGCCGGGTCCTGAAGGCTCGGTGTCGCAACGCCAACGTCACCCCCGAGGAGCTCGAGGAGGCCTGTCGGGAACATGGTGTCGGCGGCCCCGACGACTGCCACCTCGCGGTGCTCGAGGTCGACGGGTCGATCAGCATCGTCCCGAAGAGCGAAGCCGCCTCGGCGCGACCCGAGCGTCCCACCCGGCGTCGGCCTGGACCTGACGACCGCGGAGCTTGAGGTCCGGCGGGCCGGGGCTCACGCGGAGCGACGTTCGGGCATCACGGGACCGGCCGCTCGGTGTCGAAGCGCGGGTGAGGGCCACCCCCACCTGGTTTTTCGTCAAGTTGAGCGGCTCGAAGGCCGTCAATACAGGACGGCCGCAGCGCGCGGCTGGCCTTCCCTGACTGCCCGTGACGCCTTTGACCCACCTGCTTCGTTGTCGAGCCGCTCTCCGTGCCCCCGTGGTGCTCGGCGTGGCCGCGTTGGTCGTCGCCGCCCCGATGCGGGTGGGGGCCCAGACCGCGCCGCCGGCACCCCAGGACGAGCTCACCGCGGTGGCCATCGAGCTGTCGCGCACGACGTCCAGCCTCGACTCGGTCGCTCGAGCCGAGGCTGATGCGCAGGCCCGCCTCGCGGCCGCGCAAGCCGTGCTCGCCGACGTCGAAGCGCGCACCACGGTGACGAAGGCCCAGATCGACCAGCTCCGCGCCCAGCTCGTCGGGCGTGCCGCGCAGGTCTACGAGCAGCACAACAACAACGGCGCGGTGCTCAGGGTTCAGCACGTCGTGGACCTGGCCGCGGGCGAGCAGTACACCAACGCCGCCGCGATCGACGGGACCCGCCAGCTCGACCAGCTCAACGCGGTCGAGGCCCAGCTCGAGCAGGAGCAGGCCCAAGCCGCGGCGACGCGCCAGGCTATCGCCGACGACGAGCTCCGACTCGAGTCGTCTCGGTCCAATCTCGAAGCGGTCCGAGCCCGCGACCAGGCCCTGCTCGACCGCGTCGGCGCGATCCCGATCATGGGCGACGCCCGTCTGACGGCGGCGCAGGTCGCGGCGTGGTTCCACTCGACCGGCCAGGTCGCGCAGCTCGCCGCCGGGACGACCATCGACGAGCTCGCGGCGATGTACATCGACGAGGGCGCGGCCGAGCACGTCCGGGGTGACGTCGCGTTCGCGCAGGCCGTCATCGAGACGGGCTCCTTCGGCCAGACCCGCGGCAACAACTACGCCGGCATCGGCAACTGCGACTCCTGCAACGGGCAAGGCCTCGTGTTCCCCACCCCGCGTGACGGCGTCCGAGCCCAGATCCAGCTCCTGCGCAGCTACGCCGATCCCAGCAGCCGCGCCGCGAACCTGGCGCACCCGCCGGAGCCCGCGCTCTTCGGCGGGCCCCCCGCGGCCGCCGCCGCGTCCTATGACTCGTTCTCGTACAAAGGCTCCGCGCCGGTCTGGAACGTCATGGGGAACGGCAAGTGGGCGACCGATCCCGACTACGCGACCAAGGTCCTCGAGATCTACGCCCGCATGGTCGGGTTCGCGGCGACGCACGGCTGACCGAA
>DAIMHT010000215.1:0-3494 GCA_036723155.1 Actinomycetota bacterium | reverse complement strand
CCGAACAGCTCCGCGATCGGCGCCTCGGGGAGGTACAGCCCGACCGGGTTGACGAGGACCATGCGGGCGACCCGTTCCGGGTATCGGGTGGCGAGCTCCACCGCCATCCAGCCGCCGAGGGAGGTCCCCAGGACCGCGGGGGCGTCGAGGCCGAGGACCTCCCAGAGGTCGAGCAGATGGAACACGGCGTCGTCCATCCCGTCGATCGATTCGATTCCTTCCGATTCGCCGAACCCGGGGAAGATCGGGGCGATGACCTCGAAGTGGTCGGCGAGATCCTCCAGGACCGCCAGTCCTTCAGCTTCGCCGCCCGCGGAGTGCAAGTAGACGAGGGGCGCGCCGGACCCGCCTCGGAACACCTGGATCTTGCCGAGGGGCGCGCTGACCCGCTCGTCGTGCAAGACGGTCGCCATCAGGCCGCAGCGACGGTCGGGCGGTAGACGGGCGCGCCGGCGGGGAACTCGGCCGCGAGGCGCGGCTTGACCTCCTGGGCGAACAGCTCGAGGTTGCGTCGCGTCAAGTCGCCGGGGAGGCTCCCGAGCTGGAACAGGCCGAGCAGGTTCCCCGTCCCGAGCTGGGAGAGCGAGTCGATGAGCTGTTCGGTCACCGTCTCGGGTGAGCCCACGATCGCGTAGCGGCCGGCGACGATCTCGTCCCAGTCGGTGACGTTCAGCATGAACGACCCGGCGCCCTTCAAGATGTTGGCAAGCGAGCGGGCCGACGTGTATCCGGGCGGCTGGATGGTGATGCCGGGCAGCAGCCGCTTCACGAAGTACCAGAGGTGCTCCTCGTACTCGCGCCGGGCCTGGGCGTCGGTCTCGGCGACGTAGATCGGGACGAGCCAGCCGGCTTGGAGCGGGTCGGCCTCGTACCCCTCGGCGGTGCACGCGTCGCGGAACATCTGGAACGTCCGCTTGAACACGTCGAGATGGAAGTACGGGATCCCCATGTACGCGTAGTGGTGCTTCGCGACGAACTCCATGGTCTCGACCGAGCCGGCCCCGGGGATCCAGATCTCGGGGTGCGGCTCTTGGATCGGACGCGGCCACGGGTTCACATAGCGGATCCGGTAGTGCTTCCCGACCCATTCGAACGGGCCCGGAGTCGTCCAGGCCTTGAGGATGAGGTCGTGGGCCTCCTGGAAGCGCTCCCGGGCGTACGCCGGGTTGACCGAGAACGAGTAGTACTCGGGGCCGCCGCCGACGACCATGCCCGCGATGAGACGGCCGCCGCTGATGCAGTCGATCAGGGCGAACTCCTCCGCGACGCGGGTCGGCGGGTCGTAGAGGGGCAGGGCATTGCCGACCACCGCGATCTTCATGCGGGTGGTCTGGCGGGCGAGGATCGATGCCATCAGGTTCGGGGATGGCATGAGCCCGTACGCGTTCTGGTGGTGCTCGTTGACACAGACACCGTCGAAACCGAGCTCTTCGGCGTAGAGGAGCTCGTCGAGGTACCGGTTGTAGAGCTCACTGCCGTGGCGAGGATCGAACAGCGAGTTCGGGCACGTCACCCAGGCCGGACCGTCGTACGCGGGGTCGAGCCCGATGTACGGCATGAGGTGGAACGAGAAGAACCGCACGGTCACCCTCCCTGTCGGCGCGCTCACCCTAATGGCCGGGCTGACGCCGTTCCTCCGGGTGCGTCCCGGGGACCGAATACGATCGCTGCGCCGTGCTCCGCTCCCTGCTTCCGGCCCGCGTCGTGGTGAGCGTGCTGGTGGCGTTCGCCTTCGTCGGCGTGGTCGTCGCGGCCGGCGCGCTGCTTCGCGATCGACACTCCCCCGCGCGCCATCGCCCCCCGGTCGCGGCGACGGCGAGCCCGACACCGACCCCGGCGACCGGAGGCTGACATGAGCGACCCGACGACGCTCCTCGAGGGGCGGGCGTTCCTCGAAGGCCCGCGCTGGCACGACGGAGCGCTGTGGGTCTCAGACATGCACGCCGGAGAGGTCCTCCGCGTGACCCTCGACGGCGTCGTGGAGGTGGTCGCCCGGGTGGACGGCGATCCTTCCGGATTGGGCTGGCTGCCCGACGGCACCCTCGTCATCGTCTCGATGCGCGACCGGCACCTCCTCCGGCTCGAGGCCGACGGACGCCTCGGCGTCGCCGCCGACTGCTCGGCCGTCGCCCCGCACGAGATCAACGACCTCGTCGTCGACGGCTTCGGGCACGCGTTCATCAGCCAGTTCGGCTTCGACTTCCACGGCGGCGCGGCGTACGCCACGGCGCCGCTACTGCGTGTCGACCCGGACGGGTCGGTGCACGAGACCGCCGATCACCTCAAGATGGCCAACGGGCTCGTGGTCACCGCGTCGGGCAACACGCTCGTCGTCGCCGAGAGCACCGGGAAGGACTTGGTCGCGTTCGACCTCGCGCCGGACGGGACGCTGTCGAACCGGCGGCTCTGGGCCGAGCTGCCGGACTATCCGGACGGGATCTGCATCGACCGCGACGACGGGATCTGGATCGCCTCCCCGGTCGGGGACCGGTTCGTCCGCGTCTGCGAAGGCGGCGAGGTCACCGACATCGTCGACGTGCCTGGGCGACACGCCATCGCGTGCGCGCTCGGTGGCGACGACGGACGAACGTTGTTCCTGTGCACCTCCTCGACGCACGGTCAACCCGACCGGTCGCGCGCTGAACGGGGGGCGCGCGTCGAGGTCGTCACCGTCGGCGTGGCCAGCTAACGGCGCGCATTGCCACCGACCCGCCCGCGTCGACGCGCGCGACGCGGGTGATCCGCACCGCGTCGAGCGGGGTCGATTGGGGTGACGAGGATCAGGTGGCGGGGCGATCAACCGCAGCGCGATGCTGCCAAGCGATGATGTCGACGGAGAAACGACGCCGCATGGCGGAGTTCGCCTGGTACCACACCGTGGACCTCGGCGACGGCATCACCACGCCGGGGCAGTACGACCACCGCGCCCTCGTCGGTCACTACGGCCTGCCTGCCGATCTGAGCGGGAAGACGGTGCTCGATGTTGGGCCCGCCCACGGCTTCTTCGCCTTCGAGATGGAGCGCCGGGGCGCAGCCCGCGTGGTGACCGCCGAGCTGCCCGCCTGGAGCGCTCACGATGGAAGTCCGGAGCTGAAGGCGGGATTCGATCGTGACGGGACCGACGAGCGCAACGAGAGCTATCTCCACGGTGCGTTCGCGTTCGCGATCGCCGCCCGTGGCTCTCAGGTCGAGCAGACCTTCTGCAACGTGTATGACCTGGACCCTTCGGTTCTCGGCACGTTCGACCTGGTGTTCTGCGGCAGCCTCCTGATTCACCTCAGCGACCCGCTCCGGGCCCTCTACGCCATTCGTCGTGTGACCCGCGGGCAGGCGATCATCGCCACGACGATCGACCCCGACCGCCTCGGGCGCCGGGCTCCCCGGGCGCGGTTCGTCGGACGGAACGACGGACAGACCTTCTGGGCTCCGAACCTCGCCTGCCTCGAGGCGTGGGCCCGCGCCGCGGGCTTCGCGGCGACCCAGCGCGTCGCCCA
>DAIMHT010000214.1:0-3528 GCA_036723155.1 Actinomycetota bacterium | reverse complement strand
CGAGCACCTCGAGCCGCTCACGATGGCACTGCGCGAGCCGACCCTCGACGACGTCTTCCTGTCCCTCACCGGCCACGCCGCCGACACCGAACCGGAGCCGGCACGCTCATGACTGCTACCGCTGCCACCCTCCCCGCCCCGGCCGGTGCCGGCGCGTCGTACGAGCGGCCCCGAGTCGTCAGCGACGCGCTGACCATCGCCTGGCGCAACCTCCTCAACATCCGGCGCAACCCCCAGCTGCTCGTGTTCGCCACGATTCAGCCGGTCATCTTCGTGCTGATGTTCCGCTACGTGTTCGGCGGGGCCATCAAGGTGCCGGGCGTGTCCTACGTCGACTACCTGATGCCCGGGATCTTCGTGCAGACCGTGGTCTTCGGTTCCCTGACGACGG
Organism: Actinomycetota bacterium; assembly: GCA_036723155.1. Lineage (GTDB taxonomy): Bacteria > Actinomycetota > Acidimicrobiia > IMCC26256 > PALSA-555 > PALSA-555. The sequence continues at coordinate 3,137 of DAIMHT010000214.1, read as the reverse complement.
GGGTTGGCCTCGCCGAGGACCTCCAGAAGGGGCTCATCGACCGCTTCCGCTCACTGCCGATGGCCCGCTCCGCGGTCCTCATCGGGCGCACCCTCGCGGACCTGGTCCGCAACGTGTTCGTCGTCGCGCTGATGTGCATCGTGGGCCTCATCGTCGGGTGGAACCCCAGCGCGAGCCTGCCCGCGATCCTCACCGGGCTCGGACTGGTCCTGGCGTTCTCGTACTCGCTGTCCTGGCTGTTCGCGATCGTGGGCCTCGCGGTTCGCAACGGCGAGACCGCCCAGGCTGCGTCGTTCCCGCTCCTCGCCCCACTGGTCTTCGCGTCGTCGGCCTTCGTGCCGGTCGCGTCCATGCCGGGGTGGCTGCAGGTGTTCGCGAAGCATCAACCCGTGTCCGTTGTCGTCAACGCCGTTCGCGCGCTCACGCTTGGCGGCGCGACCGCATCCAACGTCCTGAGCGCGTTGGCGTGGATCGTGGGTCTCGTCGTGGTGTTCGCGCCGCTCGCGGTCGCTCGGTACCGACGCGCCGTCTAGCGCCGCCGCTCGTTTCTCGCGGCGGGCTGGTTGAGCCGGGCCCGTCACCGGTCTCGGACCGCTTCCCGCGGGGCCGGCCGGCGCGGTCACCGGGTGTTGATGGGTGTCCCGTGGAAGCAGCCGAGCGTGTAGGGGTATTCGAGCGTGGCGTCGTAGTGGTAGAGCTTCTTCTTCTTGCCGTTCCACGTCACGGTGCTGGTGCGTCCGTGGCAGGCGTCGAGGCTCGCGTTGGTCAGCAGGTCCCCGCGGGTGTCGCGTTCGGCGTAGATGCCGTAGCCGTCCGTCGCGTAGCCGACCAAGGTCGCCCGTCCGGTCGCCTTGTCGAGGATGCAGGACGGGACCTCATGATGGTGATACGTGGAGGTCATCTCGGGGTGACCACCGCAGCTGTCGAGGACCTCGTGCGCCGCGGCGTCTCGTCCCTCGCCGTCCAAGGCGTTGAACAGCAAGACGCCGTCGGTGAGGACGCCGACCGGCCCGCCGTTCGTGCACGAAGGAGAGCCGGCCGCGGTGGGATCGGCCGGGAGACTCCAGGTGACCGACTGGGCGGCGATGTGATTGGGGTTCCGGTCATAGGCCGATGCGGGATCGCTGGCGCTCACCGGGAACGTGCCCGTGGTGTGGCCTTGCGGGAGGTCGTTGGTCTTCACGACGCGCCGACCCCCCGACACCGTCGTCGAGAACGACGCGTTCGGCCAGCTGACCGTCCCCTGGACCGCGACCTTGGTCGTGGAGTTCCACGTCTTCGCCGAGGTGTTGATCCAGGGCCCGACCGCCTGCGCACCACCGATGTTCCCGAACTGGGACTGGCACGAATCGACGTTGCCGACCTTCGGCGACGTCGACACGTTCCCGTCACCCAGCGGCAGCGCCGTGGGGTCCACGCGGGTCGCAGCCCCCGCGTCCGCCGAGGTGACCGCGATCGCAGCCCATCCGCCAATGCCGATGAGCACCACACTGCCGAGCGCGACGGCTCGCAGCACTCGCGGTCGTGATCGCCTCATCGTGCCTCCCAGCCGAGGATCGCCGACGCTAGCGCCCGCATCCCCGGCGGCGACGGAATCCGTCGAGACTCGACGGCGCCGTGCGACCGGTCAGCGACGGCCGAAACGCGCCCGACTAGGACGCGCCGACGCGGGCGGCCGCTTCCTCACGGTCGTCAAACCCGCGGATGTCCACGATGCGCTCTCCCGCGACCGTCAGCACCTGCCACCGCTCGGCTTCGCCGTCCGGCGCGTCGGCCGCGGGACGCCCGGTGACCTTCAGTCCGACGAGGATCTTGTTGCCGTGCGTGACGAGCTCCGTGACCTGTGCCCGGACCCCCGCCTGTCGGCCGCGTTGATACCAGGCCAGCACTTGGCGACGGTTCTGGCAGCCCGGGGCTTCGTCGTCGGGGGCACCCCAGCGCACGTCCGGATCGAGGAGGTCCTTGATCGCAGTCAGGTCCGCCGACTCGAGCGCGACTTTGATCCGGCCCTCGATCTCTCCGGCCATCGATTGTTCCTCCGTCATCGGTCGCCCAATCGGGAGCCTGGGCTCTGGTCCATCTTGCCAAACGGACCGAGTGCCGGCCGGTGCGGCCGCTCAGGGGTTCGGCGGGGCGTGCTCTGGGTCCGGGTGGTCCCCCCATCGCAGCGAGATGCTGACCCGCGGGCCCGCGGCGCGGACCTTGGGGACCGCATGCTCCCAGTCGGCTTGGGTTCGGCCACCCATGACGAGGAGGTCCCCGGATCCGGGGTGGACGTCGACCGAGGGACCGCCGAGGCGGGGACGGAGTCGGAACGGGCGCGCCGCGCCCAGGGTCGTAATCGCGACGAGTGTGTTGTCGACGTCTCGCAGCTCACGATCGCGGTGCGGCGCGACGCTGTCACGGCCATCGCGGTAGTAGTTCAGCCCGACGGCGCGGAACGTGACGTCGTACCGGGACGACAGCGTGGCGCGAATCCGCGCCAGCGCGGGATGAGGCAGCTCGTCGGACGCGTCGTACCAGCGGGAGAGGCGCGGGTCATCGACCATGCGGCCGTACATGTGGCGCCGCCCCTGTCGCCACGGCACTGTCGCGACCAGCGCGTCGAGCAGCGTGTCGGCGCCTCGCAGCCAACCTCGGCCCACGTCGACCCACGAGCCCGGGTCCAGGTCGATGCGCTCGATCGTCACCGCCGGGTCGACCCGAGGTTCCTCGGCCCCCAGAAGCGTCGCCTGCCACGTATCCACCCACCCAGGTTAGCGAACGTGCGTTCGAATCCGTCCGGGGATGCCCGCACCGGGCCCGGCGCCGTTGGGGTCTCCGGGTAGGGTCCGCGGCGACGTCGGCCCGACCCGAGCCGGTCCGGCACCGGAGGTCCGAGGTGCTCAGCGCGTTCGTGGCCAGCGCCACCGAGCCGGCGCAGCTGCTCCCGGCCCGCACCCAGATGGCGTTCACGCTCGGGATCCACATCGTGCTGGTCCCGTTCGGGGTGGCGTTCGTGGCCATGGCGTTGCTCGCGAACTACCGCGGTCTCCGCCAGGGTGACGAGGTCGCGCTGCGGCTGGCGGAGCGTTGGTCGCGGGTCGCGGCGGTGCTGTTCGCGGTCGGGGCGGTCACGGGAACCGTGCTCTCGTTCG
>DAIMHT010000213.1:0-3551 GCA_036723155.1 Actinomycetota bacterium | reverse complement strand
CGACCACGGAGGCTCCAGTGCAGGTCAACGAGAAGCTCTACATCGGCGGCGAGTGGGTTAAGCCCGAGACGTCCGCCACCATCGACGTCGTCTCCCCCCACACCGAGGAAGTCATCGGTCGGGTTCCCGACGCCTCCCCCGCCGACATGGACCGCGCCGTCGCCGCCGCTCGCAACGCCTTCGACGAGGGCCCCTGGCCCCGCATGACCCCCGCGGAACGAGCCGAGGGCATCAAGCGGCTCTCGGGCGCGGTCCAGTCCCGAGCCCAAGAGCTGGCCGACACCATCTCGTCCGAGAACGGGTCACCCAAGTCCTGGTCGCTGATGGGCCAGGTCTTCTCGGCCACGATGGTCCTCGACACCTACGCCGGTCTCGCGTCGGGTTACGGCTGGGAAGACCGGCGCACCGGGGCCCTCGGCACCCCGGTCCTCGTCCGCCGAGCGCCGGTCGGTGTCGCCGCCGGCATCATCCCGTGGAACGTTCCCCTCTTCATCAGCGCGTTGAAGCTCGGTCCGGCCATGGCCGCGGGCTGTCCCATCGTGTTGAAGCCCTCCCCCGAGACACCACTCGACGGGTACCTCCTGGCGGAGGCGGTCGCCGAAGCCGACCTGCCGCCCGGCGTCGTGAACATCGTCGCCGCCGGCCGCGAGACCGGCGAGCATCTCGTCCGCCACCCCGGCATCGACAAGGTCTCGTTCACCGGGTCGACCGCGGTCGGCAAGCACATCGGTGAGCTCTGCGGCGGGATGCTGAAGCGCTTGACCCTCGAGCTCGGCGGGAAATCCGCGGCGATCGTCTTGGACGACGCCGACCTCGACGAGACGATGATGGGCAACCTCGTCATGTCGGGCCTCATGAACAACGGGCAGGTCTGCGGTGCGCAGAGCCGCGTGCTGGTCTCGAAGCGCCGCTACGAAGACGTCGTCAGCGCGCTCGGCGCCGCCGTGGGGGCCTTGAAGGTCGGGGACCCGCTCGACGAGTCGGTGCAGGTCGGCCCGCTCGTCGCGGAACGGCAGCGGACGCGTGTCGAGGGATTCCTGGATGCCGGCAAGCAGGCCGGCGCGCGGGTCGTGGTGGGCGGCGGACGCCCGAGTGACCTCCCGACCGGCTGGTACGTCGAGCCGACGGTCTTCGCCGACGTCAGCAACGACATGAAGATCGCCCGGGAGGAGATCTTCGGCCCCGTCCTCTCGGTGATCCCCTACGACGACGAGCGCGAGGCCATCGCCCTCGCCAACGACTCCGACTACGGGCTGTGTGGATCCGTGTGGACCGCCGACCCCGAGCACGGGGCCGCGGTCGCGGCGCAGGTCCGCACCGGTGTGGTCGCGGTCAACTCGTCGATGATCCTCGACTTCAACGCCCCGTTCGGCGGGTTCAAGCAGTCGGGCATCGGCCGGGAGCTCGGCCCCGAAGGCATCGACCCCTACACCGAGTACCAGACCATCATCCTGCCGGCGTAGCTCGACCGCCCGCCGCGGCGGGTCGGACGGACGCCGGGCTAGCTGGCGAGCGCCTCGCCGGCGTCCACGCCCGCCATCGACGGGTGGCGCAGCTTCGAGAGGACGCGGGCTTCAATCTGGCGGACCCGCTCGCGGGTCACGCCGATCTCCTTGCCCACCTCGGCGAGGTCGCGGGGGCCACCACCGTCGAGCCCGTACCGCAGCTCCACGATGCGTCGCTCCCGCTCGTCGAGGATGTCGAGCATCGTCTGCACGACGTGGGTGCGGGCGTCGCGGTTGGCGATCTCGTCCGCGAACGTCGAGTCCTCGTCGGCGATGGTGTCACCGAGGAGCAAGTCGTCGCTGTCGCCGTCCCCGATCGGGGCGTCGACGCTGGCCATACGGGTCGGGAACCGGCGGACGTCACCCACGCGCCCCGGGTCGACGCCGCTGGCCTCGGCGACCTCGTCGTCGGTGGCCTGGCGGCCCAACCGGGCCTCGAGGTCGTCGGAGGTGCGGGCGACGAGCCGGTAGGTGTCCTCGGCGTGGGCGGGGAGTCGGATCAGGCGAGCCGTGTCGGCGTAGCCGCGGGTGATGGCCTGACGGATCCACCACGTCGCGTACGTCGAGAACTTGAAGCCCTTCCGGAAGTCGAACTTCTCCACCGCGTGGAGGAGACCGAGGTTCCCGAGCTGGATCAGGTCCCCGAGGGGCAAGCCGGTGCTCTGGTACCGGCGGGCGATCGAGACCACCAGCCGGAGGTTGGCGACGACGAACTCGTCCCGGGCGCGCTGCCCGGCGGCGATCGCCTCGTGGGCGTCGCGGCGCTGGGTCGGGGTCAGGCGGTCACCGGATTCGAGGCGTTCGAGGCCGGCGAGGCCGTCCATGACGAGGCGGCCGAGGCGCGCCTCATCGTCTTTGGTCAGCAGGTCGTGGCGGCCGATCGATTCCAGGTAGGCACCGACCGCGTCCTGCTGCTCGGTGCTGCGTTTGCGGTTCCGCGTGGCCATGTTCTGTCTCCCAGGGGGTTCGTCTTCATCAACGTTCGCGGATGCCTCGGACGTTCCCATGTGACGTCAGGCACAGTCACCCCCGGGTGGCCTCCAGGCGGGTCTGGGCGGCGGCGGCGTATCGGGGGTCGAGCTCGAAGCCGAGGAACCGCCGCCCCAGCTCGAGGGCGGCGACCCCAGTGGTTCCTACCCCCATGAACGGGTCCAGGATCAGGTCACCGGGGCGACTCGCCATCTCTACCAGCCGGCGGACCACGGCGAGGGGCTTTTGCGCCGGGTGCTTGGGGTCCTTGACCCGCTCGTGCCCGGCGCAGACGGGGGCCTCGATGAAGTTGTGCATGTCCCGCTGGCGCCCGAAATTCCAGGTGTGGCCCCGGTTCCAGCAGCAGACGACCAGCTCGCAGGAGTTGAGGAACCCGGCCCGCCGCAGCTTCGGGGCGGGGTTCGTCTTGTGCCACACCAGGAACTGAAAGGTGTCGAAGACCGGGTCGAACACCTCGTGCCATCGCCCCAGGAGGTTGTAGGAGGTGAACGCGAACAGGTTCCCGTGGGGGGCCAGGACCCGGCAGAGCTCGTCGCGCCAGTCGCCGGGATCGAAGGCGATCCGGTCCCAGTCGGCGACGTCGTTGTTGAAATCGGAGCGCCAGCTCATCTCGATGTTGCCCCGCGAGTACGGCGCAAGGTTGTACGGCGGGTCGGTGCAGATCAGGTCGACCGAGCCGTCGGGGACGGCTCGCAGCAGCTCGCGGGCGTCACCGGCTCGCAACTCGAACGATTCAACCGGAGACGCCGGCTCCGCGGGGAGGGTCACCGGGACCATCGAAGCAGATCGCCTCACGCGGGCTGCGGTCTTCCCGCGGCGGCCCCGGGGGACTCGGTTCTGACGCGCGGGCAATATGGTGGCTCGGTGCGTCGACCCCAAGTCAATGCTGATGACTGAACAACCGTCGCTGCTCGACGCCGAGCCCGCCATTGAGCCCACGTTCGGTGTCGCCGAGCTCAACCAGACGATCAGCGGCGCCCTCGGCGAGACGTTCCCGGCGCCGGTGTGGGTGCGAGGCGAAGTGCAGGCGCTCCACGTGTCGCGCAATCAGCACAC